>NZ_JBYSZI010000021.1:0-94435 GCF_058787075.1 Cupriavidus sp. FW305-46 | reverse complement strand
CCCCGCCCTCGCACCCCGTTTGCAGACCCATGCCATCCATGCTTCCCGACCTCGACACCCTGAACACCCGCCTGCGCGACGGCGCCACCAGCCGTGCGCAGATCATCGAGCAGGCGGCCGCGCTTGCGGCCGCGCCGGCTGCCGAGGCCGTGTTCCTGCACCGCACCTTCGAGGCCGCGGCCCAGGTCGCGCGCGCAGCCGATGCCGCCGGCCGCGCCGGCAAGGCGCTGCATCCGCTGGCGGGTCTGCCGGTTTCGGTCAAGGACCTTTACGACGTGGCCGGCGAAGTCACCAGCGCAGCCTCGCTGGTGCGCAAGGATGCCGCGCCGGCCACGGCGGACGCCACCGTGGTCGCCCGCCTGCGCGCTGCAGGCGCAGCCCTGGTCGGGCGCACCAACATGACGGAGTTCGCGTTCTCGGGCGTGGGCATCAATCCCCACTACGGCACGCCGGCCAACCCGGCCGGCACCGATGGCGTGGCGCGCATCCCGGGCGGCTCGTCGTCGGGTGCGGCCGTTTCGGTGGCGCTGGGGCTGGCGGTCGCGGCGCTTGGCAGCGACACCGGCGGCTCCATCCGCATCCCCGCCGCGCTGTGCGGCATCACCGGCTTCAAGCCCACCGCGCGGCGCGTGCCGTTGACGGGGGCCTTTCCGCTGTCCTACACGCTCGACACCGCCTGCGCGATGGCGCGCACGGTCAGCGACTGCATTGCCGTGGACAGCGTGATCGCGGACAGCGCAGTGATCCCGCGCGTCACCAACCCCGCCGCGACGCGGCTGGCGATCCCGCGCCAGGTCCTGCTGGACGACCTCGACCCGGTGGTGGCGCGCGCCTTTGACCGCGCGCTGGGCCGGCTGTCGGCCGCCGGCGTGCAGCTGGAGCATGTCGACCTGCCCGAGCTCGGCGAACTGGCGGGCCTGAACGCCCAGGGCGGCTTCAGCTCGGCTGAAGCCTTTGCCATCCACCGCCACCTGCTGGCCGCCCGGCGCGACCTGTACGACCCACGCGTGGCCTCGCGCATCGACCGCGGCGCCAATGTCAGCGCCGCCGACTATATCGACCTGGGCCGCGCCCGGCTGGACTGGATCACCCGCATGGAAGCGCGCCTGGCCCGCTTCGACGCCGTGGTCTGCCCGACCGTGCCGATGGTCGCGCCCGAGATTGCGCCGCTGCGCACCGATGATGCGCAGTTCTTCCGCGTCAATGCCCTGCTGCTGCGCAATACCTCGGCCTTCAATTTCCTTGACGGCTGCTCGATCTCGATGCCCTGCCACGCGCCGGACGAGCTGCCCGTGGGCCTGATGCTGTCGCACGGCCCGATGCGCGATGCCGACCTGCTGGGCACGGCCCTTGCGTTGGAACGCATCGTGCAACCTTCACAGCGCGACGACTGAGCCCTGCCGCCGCGCCGTTGATCTTGCGCCGGCGTGCCCGCCAATGCGGGCGCGACCGGCACCAGGTAGTACGCAACCAGCAGTACCACCGCGCCCCCGCGCGCACACCAGGAGAGATCGAGATGCGAGTCAAGGCAATCGTTGCGGCCGGCCTGATGCTGGCCGCCGTGGCGGCACAGGCGGATACCAAGTGGGACCTGCCGACCGGCTATCCGGCCAGCAACCTGCACACCGAGAACCTGCAGCAGATGGCCAACGACGTGGACAAGGCCACCGGCGGCAAGCTCAAGATCGTGCTGCACCCCAATGGCTCGCTGCTCAAGGCCAACGAGATCAAGCGCGGCGTGCAGACCGGCCAGGTGCAGATGGGCGAGATCCTGATGTCCTTGCTGGCCAACGAGAATCCGGTGTTCGGCGTCGATGCGGTGCCGTTCCTGGCCACCAGCTATGCCGATGCCTACAGGCTGTGGCAGGCCTCGCGCCCGGTCACCGAGAAGGTGCTCGACAAGCAGGGCATGAAGCTGCTGTACGCGGTGGCCTGGCCGCCGCAGGGCATCTATGCCAACAAGCCAATCAATTCGGCCGCGGACATGAAAGGCCTGAAATGGCGCGCGTACAACCCGGCCACCTCGCGCATCGCCGAGCTGGTCAGCGCCCAGCCGGTGACCATCCAGGCTGCCGACCTGGCGCAGGCGCTGGCCACTGGCACGGTCAACTCCTTCATGTCGTCGGGCGCCACCGGCGTCGACACCAAGGTGTGGGAGAGCGTGAAGTACTTCTACACCGTGGACGCCTGGCTGCCCAAGAACATGCTGGTAGTCAGCAAGAAGGCGTTCGCGGCGCTGGACAAGCCGACCCAGGAGGCGCTGCTCAAGGCCGTCGCCGACGCCGAGAAGCGCGGCTGGCAGGTGTCGGAGCAAAAGACCAAGGAGTACCTGGCGACCCTGTCGCGCAACGGCATGACGGTGCAGCCGCCGTCGCCGCAGCTCAAGGCCGACATGCAGAAGGTGGGCCAGACCATGGTGGATGACTGGGCCAAGGGCGCGGGCGAGGACGGCAAGGCCATCCTGGACGCCTACCGCAAGTAGGCGGCCTGCCCGCCTCCATGAACTTCCCGCCCTTGCCGCGCAGGCTGGCATGGCGGGGAGCCCCTCCCTCCCTGACGCCGTCCATCATGCCAACTGCCCCCTCCTCCAAGCGCTGGCTCGACCGCCTGCTCGACCTCTTTGCCGTGCTCGGCGCGCTGTGCATCCTCGCCGTCTGCGTGATCATGATCCTGATGTCGCTGTCGCGGGAGACCTCGGTGATCTTCAAGGGTGGCGATGACATCGTCGCCTGGCTGTGCGCGGCGTCCGCCTTCCTGATCCTTGGCCAGACCTTCCAGCATGGCGGCATCGTGCGCGTCGAGATGCTGCTGGGGGCCGTGGGCCCGCGCCGGCGCCGGGTGCTGGAGCTGGTCTCGCTGACCATCTGCCTGGCGTTTGCCGCCTACGCGGCCTGGGCACTGGGCACCTTTGCGTGGCAGAGCTGGGAAATCGGCGATGTCTCGCAGGGCCAGATCGTGATCCCGCTGTGGATTCCGCAGAGCTTCGCGGTGCTTGGCTGCGTCGGCTTCCTGCTGGCGGTCGCCGATGAATGGCTGCGCGTGGTGCGCGGGCACAAGCCGCGCTACCAGGTGGCCCATGAAGAAAAGCTCGCCGCCGGCGATTTCGGGGAGACGGTCTGATGAGCACAGTCGTGGTTGCACTGATCCTGCTGCTGGTGATGATCGTCTTCCTGGCGATCGGCGCGTGGATCCCCGTGGCCATCGCGGTCACCTCATGGGTCGGGCTGGTGGTGTTCTCGGACCGCGAGGCGCTGGTCAGCCTGGCCAACGCATGGTGGTCGTCGAGCGCCTCTTACACGCTGGCGTCGCTGCCCCTCTTTGTCTGGATGGGCGAGATCCTGTTCCGCACCAAGCTGTCCGAGCAGATGTTCAGCGGGCTGTCGCCGTGGCTGAGCTGGCTGCCCGGGCGGCTGATGCACGTCAATATCCTGGGCTGCGGCATCTTCGGCTCGGTGTCGGGGTCGTCAGCCGCCACCTGCGCCACCATCGCCAAGTCGGCGCTGCCGGAACTCACGCGGCGCGGCTACGACGAGCGCACCACGCTCGGCTCACTGTCCTGCGCCGGCACGCTCGGCATCCTGATCCCGCCGTCGATCACGATGGTGGTGTACGCGGTGTCGGCGGACGTGTCGATCATCCGCGTGTTCCTGGCGGGCTTCATACCCGGCCTGCTGCTGATGCTGCTGTTCTCCGGCTACATCGTGGTCTGGGCGCTGGCCAACCCGGACAAGACCCCGCCGTCGGAGCACTTCAACTGGCGTGCGCGGCTGGCATCGATCCGCCAGCTGCTGCCGTGCATCGTGCTGATCGCCTTTATCACCGTGATCATGGTGACCGGCTACTCCACCGCGACCGAGGCCGCAGCCTATGGCGTGGTGGCTTCGCTGGCGCTGGCGTGGGCGGGCGGCTCGCTCACGCGCGCGGCGTTCTGGGACAGCCTGATGTCGGCCACGCGGCTGACCGCGATGATCATGTTCGTGCTGGGCGCGACCTCGTTCCTGTCGGTGACCATGAGCTTTACCGGCATCCCGCGCGCGCTGGCGGAATGGGTGGCGGCGATGCACCTGTCGCCGTGGGCGCTGATTGCCGTGCTGACAGTGATCTACATCGTGCTGGGCACGGCGCTGGACGGCATCTCGATGATCGCGCTGACCACCGCGACGGTGCTGCCGATGGTGCAGGCGGCCGGCTTCGACCTGGTCTGGTTCGGCATCTTCATCGTGCTGCTGGTGGAGATCGCCGAGGTGACGCCACCCGTGGGCTTCAACCTGTTCGTGCTGCAGAGCATGACAGGCAAGGACAGCAACTACATCGCACGGGTCTCGCTGCCCTTTTTCATGATGATGGTGGTGGCGATCGCCATCGTCACGATCTGGCCGGGCGTGGTCACCTGGCTGCCGGACATTGTCATGCAGCAGGAAGTCAAATAGCATTGGCCGGCCCAGCCCGGCCATTTGCTGCCGGCGCGGCAATATGGAGGGTCCCAGTCCGATGCATGTGATCGTCATCGGCGCCGGCGCGATCGGCGTCAGTTCCGCCTGGTACCTGCGGCAGGCCGGTTTCGACGTGACCGTGCTCGAACGCCGCGCCGCGCCGGCGCAGGAAGCCAGCTTCGGCAATGCCGGCGTGATCGCGCCCGGCTACGTCACGCCATGGGCGGCGCCGGGCATGCCCGGCAAGATCCTGCGCACGCTCTTTGCGCGCGAGGCGCCGGTCCTGTTCCGCCCTTCCGCCGACCCGGCCATGTGGCGCTGGATCGCGCGCTGGCTGCGCGAATGCCGGCTGGAGCGCTACCGCGCCAACAAGCTGCGCATGCAGCGGCTGGCGTTCTACAGCCGCGGGTGCCTGCACCGGCTGCGCAGCGAGCTGGAGATCGACTACGAGCAGTCGCAAGGCTACCTGCAGCTGTTCCGCGCCGCGCGCGACCTCGACCTGGCCGCGCCCGCCGTGGCCCTGCTGCGCGAGAACAACGTGTCGCACCGGCTGGTCAGCGCGCAGGAATGCCGCCGCATCGAACCGGGCCTGGCTGCCGACACGCCGCTGGCCGGCGGGCTGCACCTGCCTGAAGACGAATCCGGCAACTGCCCGATGTTCGTGCGCGCGCTGCACCGGCATGCCGAGGCCGCGGGCGTGTCGTTTCGCTTCGACACCCAGGTGGCGCGCGTCAGGCCCGACAACGCGGGCAAGCTGCAGGTCGAGCTGCAGCACTCCGACAAGAAGCGCCTTGGCCAGGTGCTGAGCGCCGACCGCGTGCTGGTCGCGGCCGGCGCCGACAGCACCGCGCTGCTGCGCCCGCTGGGCCTGCGCGTGCCGCTGTATCCGGTCAAGGGCTACTCGGTGACGGTGATGGTCCGCGACGAACTGCAGGCGCCGCTGGGCGCGCTGATGGATGAGTCCTACAAGGTCGCGATCACGCGCATGGGCAACCGCCTGCGCGTGGCCGGCACGGCCGAGCTGGGCTCACGCGCGCTTGATCTGCGGCCGGCCGCCCTGAACACCCTGGTCAAGGTCGCGCGCGACTGGTTCCCGGTGGCCGGCAACTACCAGGAAGCCACGCAATGGGCGGGCGCGCGGCCGATGCTGCCGGACGGGCCGCCGCTGATCGGCCCAACAGCCGTGCCCGGCCTGTTCCTCAACCTCGGCCATGGCTCGACGGGCTGGGCGATGAGCTGCGGATCGGGCAAGATTGCGGCTGACCAGATCGCCGCCAGCGCCGGCACCCATGGTGGCCCGGACATCGACATGGAGGGCCTGCTGCCCGACCGCTACGGCCTGGGGCCGGCAAGATAACCAGACATGACACCCTCTGCCTCTACCGCCACCTCGCCCGCAAGCGGCGACGGCTGGTTTGCACTCGATGCCGCCGCCTCCGCACCGGTTCCGCTGTACGACGTCGCCGCCATCCGCCGCATCGAGAACGCCGCCTTCACGCAACTGCCCGCCTTTACGCTGATGTCGCGCGCCGGCGCCGCGGCCGCGCGCTGGCTGGCCTGCCATGCACCCGCCGGCCCGCTGCTGTTCCTGGCGGGCCCCGGCAATAACGGCGGCGATGCGCTGGTGGCCGCCACGCAATTGCACGGCGCCGGCCGTGCCGTGCAGGTATGGCTGACGGCGGACCCGCAGCACCTGCCCGCCGACGCCGCGACGGCATGGCAGCAAGCGCACGCAGCCGGCGTCCCGGTCAGCGTGGTCGCAGGCATGGCTGCCTCGCATGACGCGGACTGGCCCGCGGGCACCGCTGCGCTCGTCGACGGCCTGCTCGGCATCGGCCTGAACCGCCCCGCCGACGGCACCATGGCGTGGTGGATCGGACAAATCAACCGCAGCGCGCTGCCGGTGTTTGCGCTGGACATCCCCAGCGGCCTGTTCGCCGACACCGGCGCGGGCGCGCCGGCAGTGCGCGCGCAGCGCACGCTGACCTTTATCGCCGCCAAGCCCGGGCTGCTGACGCTGGACGGGCGCGACTGCGCCGGCGAGGTCGATATCGCGCCGATCGGCCTTGACTATCCGCCGGACGAAGCGCCCCATTGCCTGGTAAACGGCCCGGCGCTGTTCAGCACGGCGCTGCCGCGCCGCCACCATGCCAGCAACAAGGGCACGCATGGCTCGCTGGCGGTCATCGGCGGCAACCTGGGCATGACCGGCGCGCCGCTGCTGGGCGCCAGGGCCGCGCAGTTCCTCGGCGCGGGCAAGGTGCATATCGGCTTCCTGGCGCAGCCCGCACCGCTGTTCGATCCGCTGCATCCGGAGCTGATGCTGCATGCCGTGGACGCACTGGCCCTCGCTGCGATGTCGGCGCTGGTGATCGGTCCTGGCATGGGCACGGACGCCAACGCACACAAGCAGTTTGCGCGGCTGCTGCAAGCCGCGCCGTTGCCGCGTGTGCTGGATGCCGATGCCCTGAACCTGCTGGCCGCCGATCCGGCGCTGGCCGGGGCCCTGGCCGCCAGCGGCGCGGCTTGCGTGATGACACCGCACCCGCTCGAAGCCGCCCGGCTGATGGGCGTTCCCGTCGCCGAGGTGCAGCGCGACCGGCCCGCTGCTGCCGCGGCACTGGCTGCGCAATGGCAGGCCGTGGTCGTGCTGAAGGGATCGGGCACCGTGATCGCGGCGCCTGACGGCAGTCCATGCACGCTCAACCCGACCGGCAATGCCGCACTTGCCAGCGCCGGCACCGGTGACGTGCTGGCCGGCATGCTGGGGGCGCTGCTGGCGCAAGGCATGGCGCCGCTGGCCGCGGCCCAGGCGGCGGTGTGGATCCACGGGCGTGCCGCCGATGCCCTTGTCGCCCAGGGCACCGGGCCGGCCGGCGTCACCGCAAGCGAACTGTACGCGCCCGCGCGCACCCTCTTCAACCAGTTGCTGGCCGGGACCCGCGCATGATGCGCGGCGCGCTGCTGCGCGATCCCGCCGACCGTCGCCACCTGCTCACCGGCATCGCCCTGCTGGTCATCGGGCAATGGATCCTCAGCCTGCTCGATGCCACCAGCAAGACCCTGACGCAGCAAGGACTGCCGCTGGTGGCCGTGGCATGGGTGCGTTATGTCGGGCATGTGGTCGCGATCTTCCTGCTGCTCGGCCCCGCCGGCTGGCGGCGCCAGTGGCGGCCGGCGAAGCCTGGGCTGCAGTGGCTGCGGGGCGCGCTGATGCTGGTCTCGACGCTGGTGTTCTTCAGCGTGCTGATGCTGATGCCGCTGGCGCAGGCCACGGCACTGAATTTCTGCGCGCCGCTGTTCGTGGTGGCATTGTCGCCGTGGTTGCTGGGCGAGCGCCCCGGGCGCCATGCCCGCTGGATGCGCTGGACCGGTGTGGTGGTCGGCTTTGCCGGCATGCTGGTGGTGGTGCGCCCGGGCGGCCAGCTCAGTCCGCTCGGTGTCGGCCTGGGCCTGGTGTCGGCGCTGGTGTTCGCGCTGATGCAGATGCTGACACGCCGCATTGCCGCGCACGACACACCGATGACCACGCTGATCCAGAGCGGCGTAACCGGCGCCTGCCTGACCACGCTGATCGTGCCCTTCTTCTGGTTCAGCGCCTGGCCTACGCCGATGCAATGTGCACTGCTGTTGTCCGCGGGGATCACCGGATCACTTGGCCATTATTTCGTCATTCGGGCCTTCCAGTACGCGGATGCGTCTTTCCTGAGCCCCTTCCTCTACCTGCAGATCCTGTCCGCGACGGTGATCGGCTACCTGGCCTTCGGCCAGTTGCCCGACTGGACCACCGCAATCGGCATCGGCATCATCTGCCTGGGAGGCTTGTGCGTCGCTGGGGGAGAACCCGTGCTACGCGCCATCGCGGCCCGGCTCGGCGGCGCGCGCCGTCAGACAATGTCCGATACTTAGCCTGCGCCCAGGCTGGTATGTTGCAAGTGGTAACGATATGACGCCGCCGCCAGGCCGGATCCCGGCAGCGCTGACGATATACTTGCAACTCTGCCTTGTGAGCCGGCAACGCCACGCGGCTCGCGCAACATCGATTGTCCTGCATGCCCACTGACCTTCACGCCTGGAACGCCCTGCTGCGGCACCACGACACCCTTCGCGACGCCCAGATGCGCGACGGGTTCGATCGCGAAGGCGCGCAGCGCGTCGCGCAATTCTCGCTGGAAGCCGCCGGGCTCTATCTCGACTACTCGAAGAACCGGATCACGCCCGAAACCATGCGCCTGCTGGTGCAGCTGGCAGCCGAGGCCGGCGTGACCAGACGCCGCGACGCGATGTTCGCGGGCGAGCATATCAACACCACTGAAGACCGCGCGGCCCTGCACGTAGCGCTGCGCGCGACCGCCGGCGCCGGCTACAAGGTCGACGGCGAGCAGGTCATGCCGGCAATCCAGAAGGTGCTGGTACGCATGCGCGATTTTTCGGAACGCGTGCGCAGCGGCGCCTGGAAGGGTGCCACCGGCGAGCGCATCACCGATGTCATCAATATCGGCATCGGCGGCTCCGACCTGGGGCCGCGCATGGTGTGCCGCGCGCTGTCGCACCTGGCCGATGCCGATGGCAATGCCGCGCCGCGCATGCACTTTGTTTCCAACGTCGACGGCACCGACCTGGCCGAGACGCTGGTGCGGCTAGACCCGCAACGGACACTGGTGATCGTCTGCTCCAAGACCTTCACCACGCTGGAAACCATGGCCAACGCGCGCAGCGCGCGCGCCTGGTTTGTCGCCAACGGCGTGGCCGAGCATGACCTTGCCAAGCATTTCGTCGCAGTCTCGACCAATACCGAAGCGGTGCGCGAGTTCGGCATCGACCCGGCCAATATGTTCGAGTTCTGGGACTGGATCGGCGGACGCTTCTCGCTGTGGTCGTCGGTCGGCCTGTCGATCACGCTGGCAGTAGGCTTCAATGCCTTCGCCGACCTGCTGGCCGGCGCGCGCGCCATGGACGAGCACTTCCGCACCGCGCCGCTGGAGCGCAACATGCCGGTGATCCTGGGCATGCTGGGCATCTGGTACCGCAATTTCTGGCATTTGCCGACCAGCTGCATGGCGCCCTACTCCACCTCGCTGGAGCTGTTTCCCGCCTTCCTGCAGCAGCTGGAGATGGAGAGCAACGGCAAGTCAGTGCAGCTTGACGGGCAGCCCGTGCGCACGCATACCTCGCCGGTGGTGTGGGGCACGGCCGGCACCAACGGGCAGCATGCCTACTTCCAGCAGATCCACCAGGGCTCGCAGGTGGTGCCGGTGGATTTTGTCGCGCCGCTGGTGCCGCCGCGCCGGCTGGCAGGCCATCACGCCAAGCTGCTGGCCAACTGCTTTGCGCAGGCCGAGGCGCTGATGCGCGGGCGCAGCGCCGATGAGCTGCGTGCCGCCGGCCTGAAGGACGAAGTCCGCATCGCCCATATGGTGTTCGAGGGCAATCGCCCCAGCAACACCTTGCTGATGGAAAACCTGACGCCGCATGTGCTGGGTGCGCTGATTGCGCTGTATGAGCACCGCACCTTCGTGCAGGGCGTGGTCTGGAAGATCAATTCCTTCGACCAGTGGGGCGTCGAGCTGGGCAAGATCCTGGCCCGACCGATCGAGGCCGAGCTGACCGGGAATGCCGTCGGCCAGCACGATGCCTCCACCACGTCGCTGATCGAGCGCGCCCGCGCGGTGCTGAAGGCGGGCGCCGCCAGCTAGACCTCCGCGCCCATCCATTCATCGCTGGCCACGCGGCCGGCGTCGATGGTCAGGATGCGGCCACAGCGCGCCGCCACCGAGCGGTCATGCGTGACCAGCACCAGCGTTGAGCCGGCATCGCGGTTAAGCTCGAACATCAGCGCGATCACGGCTTCGCCAGTGGCGGTATCGAGGCTGCCGGTGGGCTCGTCGGCAAACAGGATGTCCGGGCGCGCCACGAACGCGCGCGCCAGCGCCACGCGCTGCTGCTCGCCGCCCGACAGCGTGCGCGGATAGTGCCCCAGCCGCGCGCCCAGGCCCACGCGCTGCAGCATGTCCAGGGCGCGCTCGCGCACCTGCGACGTTTCGCCGCGCAGCTCCAGCGGCAGCATCACGTTTTCCAGCGCGGTCAGGTGGCCGACCAGCTGGAACGACTGGAACACAAAGCCGACATGGCGGCCCCGCACGGCGGCGCGCTGGTCCTCGTCCAGCGCGAACAGGTCCTGGCCCTGCAGCCGTACCGTGCCCGTGCTGGGCAGGTCCAGCCCCGCCAGCAGCCCGAGCAGCGTCGACTTGCCCGATCCGGACGCCCCCACGATGGCGAGCGTTTCGCCCGGCGTGACGGAAAAGGTCACGTCGTGCAAAATCGTCAGCGAACCGGTCGTGTCGGCAACGGTCTTTCCGAGGGACTCGACAGCGAGAATGGAAGAAGACATGGATATTGGGATCCGAGGCAAATGGCGCCGGCTGCTGCTGGCAACCGGCATGGCACTGACGATATCGGCCGGGGCCTCAGCCCAGGCTGCGGCCCCGGCACTGCTGGTGCTTGGCGACAGCCTCTCCGCCGAGTACGGCATCGCGCGCGGCGCGGGCTGGGTTACGCTGCTGCAGGACCGCCTGCGGCAGGAGCGCTTCGATTATAGCGTTGTCAATGCCAGCATCAGCGGCGAGACCACCATCGGCGGCAAGACGCGGCTGCCGGAGCTGCTGTCGCGGCACCGCCCGGCCATCGTGGTGGTGGAGCTTGGCGCCAACGACGCGCTGCGCGGATTGCCGCTGCAGACCACCGAGGCCAACCTGCGCAACATCGTCAGCACGGCACAGAAGGCCGGCGCCGGCGTGCTGCTGATCGGCATGCGCATCCCGCCCAACTACGGGCAGGACTACACCGAGAAGTTCGTCTCGCTGTATCCGAAGCTGGCCGGCGAGTACAAGGTGCGGCTGGTGCCGTTCTTCCTCGACAAGGTCATCACGCGGCAGGACTGGTTCCAGCCCGACCGCATCCACCCGACCGCCGCGGCACAGCCGGCGCTGCTCGATACGGTGTGGCCGCAGCTCAAGCCGATGCTCAAGCGTGGCACGAAGTAAGCATAAATAAAAAACCCCTGCCGCCTGGCAGGGGTTCTTGCTTGCAGCGGCGCTGATCTGGCGCTTACTCGGCGCCTTGCGCCTGCGTGGCGCCCACCGGCGTCAGCATCTTGACCTTGGAGCGGGCCTTCAGGCTTTCATAGAAGGCCTGCAGGTCGGTCTGGCCGGCCAGTTGCGAGAGCTGCTGCGCTTCGGCCTGGCGTTGCGCCGGGTTGGCCTGCGTCGGCTGGCTGACCTTGGTGATACGGTAGACCGCGTAGCCTTCGGCCCCCAGGTCGACACCCACCACCGCAGGCAGCTTGTTCGCGTCGGCGCGCAGCACCGCTTCGACCGCCTTCGGCGCCATGCCCTCGGCCTTGGCGCGCGACACGGTCTGCACCGCGCCAAAGCCGTCGGCGCTGTCTGCCTTCTTCAGCGCGGCAAGCCGGGCCTCGCCGTCCTTGCGCGCCAGTTCGGCCGCCTGCTGGGCGATATAGCCCTCGCGCACCTTGGCTTCGACTTCCTCGAACTTGCGCACGGCCGCCGGGCGGTACTCGACGATGCGCGCGGCCACCAGCGTGTTCGGGGCCACCTGGACGGCCTCGGTGTTGCGCTTGTTCTTGATCGCGTCGTCGCTGAACAGCGCCTTGAGCAGCTTGTCGTTGTTGAGCGGGCTCTGCGCGCCCAGCGCCGGGTTCGGCTGGCGCGTGACGTTGTCGGCGGTCTGGATGGTCAGCTTGAACTTGTCGGCTGCGGGCTTGAGGCTGTCAGCCTGCTCATAGACGGTGTTGCCGAAGGCATCGGCCTGCTCGGCAAACTTCTTGTCGGCGAACTGTTTGCGCAGCTCAGCTTCGAGTTCCGTGCGCACTGCTTCCAGCGGCTTGGTCTCGGCGGGCTTGATGCCAGTCAGCTTGATGATGTGGTAGCCGTAGTCGGTTTCCACCACGTCGCTGACCTGGCCATCCTTGAGCGCATACATGGCGTCCTCGAACGGCTTGACCAGCGCGCCGCGGCCCATGAAGCCCAGGTCGCCGCCCTTCTCGGCCGAGCCCGGGTCCTGCGAGTTCTTGCGCGCCACGTCGGCGAAGGTGTCAGGGTGCTTGCGCAGGTCCTCCAGCAGCTTGGTGGCCTTGTCCTTCGCGGCCTGGCGCTGGGCGGCCGGCGCATCCTTCGGCGCGCTGATCAGGATATGGCTGGCGCGGCGCTGCTCGTCGATACGGAAGCGCGCGATATTGCTGTCGTAGTAGGACTTCAGCTCTTCGGGCGTGACCGCCTGCGTCGCGGCCAGGGCCTCGCCCGACAGCAGCAGGTACTCGACCTTGGCTTGTTCCGGCACCGAGAAGGCCTGCTGGTGGCTGTCGTAGTAGGCCTTCAGCGCGGCTGCATCGGGCTGCACCTTGGCGGTGTAGCCGGCCGGCTTGAACAGCAGCGCCTGCACATCGCGCTGCTGGTCACGCACGGCGATCAGGCGATCGAGCAGCGACTTGGGCACGAAGGCCGTCGCGGCGACCGATGCGCCCAGCTGCTGCGTGGCCAGCTCGAAGCGCATGCGGGCATCGAACTGCTCGGGCGTCATGCCCTGCGACTGCAGCAGCTGCAGGTAGGCCTTGTCGTCGACCTTGCCGTCCTTGGTGCGCGGCAACTGCGCGATCGCCGGCAGGTTGCTGATTTCCTCGAGCAGCTTGGCGTCGGACACGGTCAGGTGCTCACGCGCCACGGCACTGGCCATCACGCGTTGCAGGATCAGCTGGTCCAGCACGGCCTTGCGGGCGTCCGGGCCTTCGAACTGGCGCGGGTCATAGCTGGCGCCCAGGACCTGGCGCGCGCGTTCGCTCTGGTCGCGCACGACGTTGTCGATCTCCTGCACGCTGATGGCGCGGCCGTCGACCTTGGCGGCATCATGCGAGCTGTCCATGAAGCGCGAATAGCTTTCCACGCCGAAGAACACGAACGACGGGAAAACAAGCACCAGCAGCAGCAAGAGCATCAGGCGCCGGTTGTTGCGTACGAAATCAAGCATGCGGATTCGGGTAGTGGATTGGCACGAAAGACAAACTCCACGATTCTATCAGGAGCCGCTGGGCGCGCACCCTTTGTGCAGGGTGGGAAACATGAGGGAACAAATGAAAACGCCCGCTGATGCGGGCGTTTCCTTAAAACTGGCGGAGTGGACGGGACTCGAACCCGCGACCCCCGGCGTGACAGGCCGGTATTCTAACCGACTGAACTACCACTCCTGTGTCGGTGCTTGCTGCCGGCAATGCACATGTCCTTGCGATGGAGAGTTGTGGGTGCTGAGGATGCCTTGCAAGGGAACAAATTTCCTTACAAATCATAAGCCTACAACGCCTACCAACCTTCGCTTGCCGACCGTGCCCTGCTGCAAGAGGCCGAACTATAGCTTGTGTTCATCATCTGCGCAATACCCGGATGACTCAATCTTGTACCCTCGGCTGCCAATTCCGCCTGCACGCTCAGGCGCACATGCGCGCCTGAAGCGCCGTCAGCTCGTGCTTGACGACCTTGCCCGCGGCATTGGTCGGCAGGGCCGCCATGAAGGCCACGGAACGCGGCACCTTATAGTTTGCCAGGCGGGCTCTGCACCATTCCAGCAATGCCTCCCCGCTCATGCTCTCGCCTTCGCGCAACACCACGAAGGCGCGGCCAACCTCGCCCAGGCGCGCATCGGGTACGCCGACCACCGCGACCTGGGCCACCGCCGGATGCGTGCCAATCAGGTGCTCGATCTCCGCGGGATAGCAGTTGAAGCCGCCCACGATGAACATGTCCTTGAGCCGGCCGGTGATACACAGGTTTCCGTCGGCGTCGACGCTGCCGATGTCGCCTGTATGCAGCCACCCCGCGTCGTCGATGGCCTCGCGTGTGGCGGCCTCGTCGTCGAAGTACCCACGCATGACGTTGTAGCCGCGGATCCACACTTCGCCCGGTTCACCGGCGGCGACGTCGTTTCCTTCAGCGTCTACGCAGCGAATCTCCACACCGGCGAGCGCACGCCCGCTCGTGTTGGCGATAGTCTGCAGCGCGTCGCCGAGCCGGCAGACCGTCGCCAGGCCGCAGCACTCGGTCTGTCCGTAAGCAGTGAGCACCACGTCAAAACCAAGCACCTTGCGCATGCGCCGGATCAGCTCTGGCGCGATCGACGCCGCCCCCGTGACCGCCACGCGCAGCGATGACAAGTCGTATGCATCCAGCCGCGGATGGGCAAGCAAGCTCAGGTAGAGCGTGGGCGAGCCGGGCAGGAAGCTGACGCGGTACCGCTCGATGCGAGCGAGCACGGTTTCGGCGTCGAACTGCGCCAGCGGCAGGATGGTGGCGCCGCGAAGCAGGGCCGCGAGCCAGCCGGCCTTGTAGCCGAAGGCATGGAAGAAGGGATTGATGATCAGGTAACGGTCGCCGGGGCGCAGGCCGACGATGCCCGACCAGTCGGAGAAGGCGCGCAGATTCTGCCCGTGTGTGGTGATCACGCCCTTGGGCCGCCCCGTGGTGCCGGATGTGTAAAGCAGGTCGGACGGACTGTCCGGTGTCAGCGCGGCGATGCGCGCGTCAAGCATGGCCTCGGGTGTGTCTTCGGCGCGGGCGAGGAAAGCCTCCCAAGACAAAGCGCCTTCGCGTTCGCCGCGCAGAATGACGCGGTGGCGCAAGGCCGGCAGCGCATGCCCACACAGCATCTCGGGATAATCGACGCCAAGCAATTCGCCGATGCAGATCAGCGCCCGCGTACCGCTACGCCCGAGAATATCGGCGGCCTCCCCGCCCTTGAGCCGGGTGTTAAGCGGTACCAGCACGCCGCCGGCCATCTGGATGCCGAGCGCTGCGACGATCCACTCGTGCAGGTTAGGCGCCCAGATGGCAACGCGCTCGCCGGGCGCTACGCCCAGCGCCATCAGCGCACGCCCTGCGACTCGCGCCGTCTCATGCAGCGCGCCATAGCGCAAGGACAGGCCGTCTTCCTCGATGGCTACCGCATCCGCGCGCAGCCGCGCCGTGTGTGCCACGGCATTGGGTATGGTTGAAATCGGTGCGAGGCAGTCGCTCACGGTTGCAAGCCTCCCTGGGGAAGGATCTGGCCACTCGCGGCAAGCTCCGCGGCGGCCGGGTAGTCGGTGTAGCCATGCGCTCCCGGCGTATACAGCAGCGTGCGGTCGAACGCGGCCAGCGGCGCACCGTGCCGCAGGCGCGCAGGCAGGTCGGGATTGGCGATGAAATGGCGGGCGAACGAAACCGCCTCGCCGACGCCGCCGGCCACTGCACGCGCGGCGCTCGCGCCGTCGAAACCGTCATTGACGATGACCGCACCGCCAAAACGCCAGCGGGCCAGCGCAAATGCATCGAGCGCAGGATCCGGCGAGCGGCTCACGTGCAGGTAGGCCAGCCCGATCGGCGCCACGGCATCGAGCAGCGCGCTGTACGTGGCGGTGGGATCGTCATCGTGCATGTCGTTATACGGGTTGCCGGGACAGATACGCAGACCCACGCGCCCCGCCCCGATCGCCCCGGCGATGGCCTCGAGCGTCTCCACGACGAAGCGCAGCCGCGCCATCAGCGAACCGCCGTAGCCGTCCGCGCGCTGATTGGTGCAAGAAAGCAGGAATTGCATCGGCAGGTAGCCGCTACTGCAATGCAGCTCGACGCCGTCAAACCCGGCGGCCAGCGCATTGACGGCGGCCTGGCGGTACTCGTCGATCACGGCCGTGACTTCATGTGCCGCCAGCGCGCGGGGCACCTCCATCTCGACCAGCCCGTGGCCGTCGGCATAGATGGTGCCGCGCGCGCGGATCGCCGACGGCGCCACCGTCTGTGCGTCTGGCGCCTTGTTATGGCGCGTCGCCACGCGCCCGACGTGCATCAGCTGCAGCACCATCGCCGCGCCCTGGCTGCGCACGGAGCCTGACACGTCGCGCCAGGCGTCGATCTGCGCGGTGGTCTCGATGCCCGGCGTGCGGCAGTACCCTTTGCCATGCCGGCTAGGGTAAGTGCCCTCCGCAATAATCAGCCCGGCGCCCGCGCGCTGGGCGTAGTACGCCTGGTGCAGGCCGGTGGGCAGGTCGCCCGCGCCGGCGCGGCTGCGCGTCATCGGCGCCATCACGATGCGATTGGCGAGTGCAATGTCGCCGAGCTGCAGTGGCTCGAACAGGCTGGCGCTCATCTTGATGATCCCTTGATCGGTTTCGGCATTGCGTCAGCGCGTGCGGACCTTGGGAAGTGACGAACCGCGACGCATCGACTCGAGAAAGCGATCCAGCGGCACCGGCTCGGCGACGCCGGGCAGCGCTTCATTCGGCTTGGCGTTCCAGAACGCTTTCCACGAGGGCCACAGTGCATGCCAGGAACCCTCATAGGGCTCACGGCCCGGCCAGCGCATCTTCTTGTCGCCGATGGGCGGCTTGTTGAGGTCGCTCGCGTAGAGATAGCATGGCAGCCGTCGCCGGAAATACCAGCAGCCGCCAATGCGCTCGTAGTCGTCCCAGTAGAGCATTTGCATGATGACCCATTCCGGGCCGGTCTCATGCTCGTTCTTCGAATACACCACGCCGCTCGCATGGTCCGCATCCTGGAACTCGATGATGTGTCCGCCGATATGGTGCGAGGTCACCGTGAACTGGTTGCGCAGGGTCTCGTCTATCCAGCGCCGCAGGTGCTCGCGGCCCACCTGGTCCTTGCCCACCGCCACGTCCTCGGGAAACAGGCTGGTCCAGGCATCGAGGTCGCGCATATCGAGCGCCAGCGCATACTTGGCCGGCAGCATGCGGATTTCGTTGACCGACTCGAGTCGATCGAGTCGGGCCTGCATCGATTCCATGTCTGATGCCACTTGCCTCTCCTTGCTCATTCAGTGGGGTGCGCTCAGCTTGCCTGCGGCGCGGCGCGCCGCTCGGCTGACGGCTCCGACACGTAGTCGGTTGCGCCCACGTCGAGCCGGCAGGTCTTGCCGCCATCGACTACCAGGCTCTGCCCGGTGATATACGAAGCCTCGTCCGACGCCAGGAACAGGATGGCGCCGGCCACCTCGTGCGGTTCGCCCACGCGCCCCAGCGGCACCGCGCGTGCGGTATCTCGGGCGACCTCCTCGCTGGCAAGCGCTTCGCGCGTGCCCTCGCTCCAGACCACACCGGGAATCACCACGTTGACGCGCACGTTGTGGGCTGCGCCCTCGAGCGCCACGGCGCGGCTGAAGTTGAGCACGCCCGCCTTGGCCGCGCCATAGGCCGACAATCCCGGACTGCCAAGCAGGCCCGCCACCGAACCCAGGTTGACGATGGCGCCGCCGCCGGCCGCCTTCATCACGCGCAGCGCCGCGCGCGTGCCGAAGAAGGCGACGTCCAGGCTACCGGTCAGGCATTGCCGCCAGGCTTGCGTGCTGACCTCGTCGAGCACGCCCCAGGTATAGTTGACCGCGTTATTGACCATGACATGCAGGCCGCCGAACTGCGCGACGGTCTGCGCCACCGCCCGCTCCACGTCCGCCTCGTTGGTGACATCGGCCTGAATCCACGCAGCCTCGCCGCCGCGCGACCGGATCTCCTCGGCCACGGCGCGCAGCGGCGCCTCACGCCGCCCGCACAGCATCACCCTCGCCCCTTCGGCCGCGAAGCGCGCAGCCGTGGCAGCGCCGATCCCCGTGCCAGCGCCACTGATCAGCGCCACCTTGTCCTGCAAACGTCCCGTTACTCGCATGCTGCTCTCCCTTTTATCCTTCCATCGAGGCAGGACAACGACCCGAACGCGTCGCCGTCGCGCCTGCGCCGTTAAATCATTGCCATGCCGCCGCTGACGGACAGCGTCTGGCCCGTCATCTGCATGCCGTCTCCGCTAACCAGGAACAGTGCCGCCGCCGCGATCTCTTCCGGCTCGGCCATGCGCCCCAGCGGGATCGCGCGCTCCAGGCTGCGCGCCCATTCCTCGCTGATGGACTGCATCATCGGCGTGCGCGTGGGCCCCGGGCAGATCGCGTTGACGCGGATGCCACGCGGGCCCAGGTCGCGCGCCAGGCAGCGGGTGAGGCCGAGCACGGCCGCCTTTGACGCGCAATAGCTGAGAGGCCCTTCGCCGCTCAGCGCCGAGACGCTGGCGATATTGACAATGGCGCCGCCCACCCCCGCGTGCGTCATCAGCCGTACCGCCTCGCGCGAGCAATAAAACGTGCCGTTGAGATTCACATCCACCACGCGCTGCCAGCCGGCATCGTTGAGGTCGACGATCATGTCGGTATAGACCGTGGGCGTCTCGCCGGCTGCCAGCTGCCGCCCGCGCTCGGCCGCGCGCACCTGGTAGTGCTCGAAGCCGTCTCCCGGCACCTGGCCAATGCCTGCGTTGTTGACCAGGATGTCGAGCCGCCCCCAGCGCATCGCGACCTCCTCGTGCAGCCGCCCCACCGCCGCACTGTCCGCGACGTCGCAACCGCGCGCCATGCCGTGCGCCTCGCCGCAGATCATGTCGAGCGTCGCTTGCGCGGCGCCGGCGTCGCGGTCTATTACGACCACCTCCGCGCCCTCGGCCGCAAAGCGCTCGGCCATGGCCCGCGCTCATGGCCCTATTCTTCTGGCCGGGCCACTTCACGGGCATGGTCCCGTGCGGAGGGAAATAGTCCCAACAGACTAGATTCGCGCACGGACGCTCCTCCATGTCGCTCCAAAAATGGTTGAATCTAGTCCGTCAGGCAAACAGCCATCACGGAGGAGACATGGAAGCGCAGCAGTTCCTGCAGACAGCCCCGCAGCCCACCCGCTACGCCCGCGGTTGGCATTGCCTTGGGCAAGCACGACAGGCGTCCCCGGCCCGGTGCCCGGGGAAAACACCCACTACCACCGCATGGAGAAGCAGATACCATTTCCAGCCGATCGCCGGTCGCCGACGGCCGGACTGGCGCAATGCCCCGACCGCATTGCGCCGCAGATTTGAGAGAGCACCGATGACAAGCCTTCAATGGATCGACGCACAGCTACCTGGCCGCCCTGCACTCGGCATGGACGAGATCAGCGATCTGATCGGGCTGGTGTACGACGGCCCGCTGCTTGATATCCCATGGCAGTCGCTGCTTGATGCGCTGCGACACCTGCTGGCCGCTAACTACGTGACCCTGGTGCTACGCCCGCCGTCCACATCCGCGCCGAGCATGGTGTGGAGTGCCGCTTGCGAATCTGCCGCCCACATGGCAGCGAGCGCTTCGCCGAGGCCGACAAGGCGCTGTGCCGGCGCATCGTGCCGCACCTGGAGCGCGCGGTACGTATCCACGCCAACCTCAACACGACCGAGTCGGAGCGGCGCTTCTACGCCGGCACGGTCGACAGTTTGCTGATCGGCTCGGTGATCCTGGACGACACCGGCCAGGTCCTTACCACAAATGGCATGGCCGACGCCCTGCTGGCGGAAAAGGATGGTCTGGTGGTTTGCAACGGCCAGTTGATGGCCGACTCGGCGCAGGAAAACCGCAAGCTGCAGGCCCTGGTCCGCCAGGCCATCGCCTTGCGAGACTCGGAGCAGCCCGGCATCCCGCTCGGGCTGTCGGTGCCGCGCAAGGGCGACCGCGCCCGGCTGGGACTGCTGGTGCGTTCCATCGCCTCGCAGAAGTGGTCCGAGCGTCCGCGCCAGCCCGCGGTGGCGGTCTTTATCCGCGACCCCGATCAAAAGGCACTGGGGTCGGCCGAACTACTGCGCAATATGTTCGATTTCACCCGGACGGAGGCGTCGCTCGTACTGTTGCTGACCCAGGGCCTGTCACTGGACGAAGCGGCGCGGGAACTCGAGATCCGCCGCAATACCGCGCGCGCGCATTTGCGTGCCATGTTCTCCAAGACTGGCGTGACCCGCCAGGCGGCGCTGGTGCAAACCGTCCTGCACAGCATCATTCCGCTCGATTGAGGTGAATACGACGTGCCGACGCCACTCAGCGAGCTGACGGCACGATGAGCAGACGCATCGCCCCGGCCGCAGGGTGCCATGGCGGAAAATCGTCTCGGGCGCGGTTGTTTTGGTCCATTTGGACTATGTCGCATCCGGCGTGACCGGAAACAATGCGCATATCAGCCGCGTCTACCGCGGCTGCGCCAACAACATGACATCCGGGAGAGACATCCAGTGACGATCCGACACCCTGCCACCGGCGATTTTCGCGTGGCCCTCAACACGCCGGCCAGTGCGGTCGTGGTGACCGGCGGCGCGTCCGGCATTGGCGAGGCTTGCGCGGCGGCCTTGGCCGCGGTAAACCGGCCGGTCGCCATCTGGGATATCCAGGAGGACAAGGCACGTGCCGTCGCCGCGGCGCTCGCCGAACGTTATGACGTGCCCACCTTCGGGCTCGGCATCGACCTGCGCGCCCCCGCCGGCCTGGAAGACGCGCTGGTCCGTACCCGCGCCGCCCTGCCGGCGCTGGGCGGCATGGTGCATGCTGCCGGCGTGGTGGACCAGAGCGGGATCGACGGCCTCACACAGGCGCGCTGGGACGCCGTGCTTGATGTCAACCTGCGCGCCATGGCCCTGCTGGTGCAGGCCATGCTGCCTGAGCTGCGCGCGCAACCCGGCGCGGCAGTCGTCGGCATCGCGTCGATCAATGCCACGCTGGGCAACGCCCTGATTCCGGCTTACTCCGCCTCCAAGGGCGGCCTGCTCTCGCTGGTGCGCTCGCTCGCGGACAGCCTGGGCCGCGACGGCATCCGCATCAACGCCGTCTCTCCCGGACAGATCCACACACCGATGCTTCAACCTGCCATCGATGCCCTGCCCGAAGGCACCTTCGAGCGCCGCATCCAACTGGGCCGCCTCGGCACCCCCGCGGAGATCGGGCGAGTGGTCCGTTTCCTTCTGTCGGACGAGGCCAGCTACGTCACCGGCACCGAGGTCATCGTCGACGGCGGCAACATTCCTTCGCAGCGCTGAATCGGAGCGCCCTGCCCTGCGGCTGCTGGGCCGTTCTCATACTGGGTCGCCATCCTCCGGCCGGACGTTCAGCCCTGGTTCTTCCGTCAGCCTTTCGACGCTCGGCAGGCTCACCGCGGGACGCCCTGTGCAGTCCTGGCCCGTTCTGCAAGCAGCTTCAGCAGCCGTGCTTCGTCGGCACGCAGGCGGCTGACGATGGCGACGCGCGCGCAGTCCTGCAATCCGTCGTCGATGAAGGCCTCGATCACCGCCGGATGGACATAGCACTTGCGGCACACCGCCACGGTGTTGCGCAGGCGCTGGGCCACTGACTTGATGACCTCGGCCACGCACTTCCTGCGCGCTGCTTCGCCGTCCGCGCCGGTCGCGCGCAGCAGCGCGAGCGCATGCACGCTGCCCGCCCAGGTGCGGAAGTCCTTGGCAGTGAAGTCGCCGCCGGTCGCCTGCTGCAGGTAGGCGTTGACGTCGGCGGATCCGACCTCGCGGATCTCGCCGTCGCTGTCGCGATACTTGAACAGGCACTGGCCTGGCAGGTCGGCACAATTGCGCACGATGCGGGCCAGGCGTGGATCGTTGACCGATACGTCGTGGGTAATGCCGCTCTTGCCAGTGAACTGGAAACGCAGACGGCTGCCGCGCACGGTGACATGGCGGCGGCGCAGCGTGGTGAGGCCGTAGGTGCGGTTCTGCCTCGCATATTGCGGACTGCCCACGCGCACAAGCGTGGCGTCGAGCAGTTGCACCACCGCCGCGACCACTTTTTCGCGCGGCATGCCGTTGCGGCGCAGGTCGCGCGCGACGCGCGCCCGCAAGCGGGGCAGTACGCTGCCGAAGGCCGGCAACCGCGCGTATTTGTCCGAATCGCGCAGCGCGCTCCACTCAGGGTGGTAGACATACTGCTTGCGGCCGCGCGCATCGCGCCCGGTCGCCTGCAGGTGGCCCGCAGGGTTCGCACAGATCCACACTTCCTCGTAGGCAGGAGGAATCGCCAGCGCAGCGATGCGTGCCAGCGTGGCGGCATCGTCCACGCGCTTGCCATTGGCGTCGATGTAGGCAAAGCCGCCGCCCTGACGGCGGCGCCCGATGCCCGGCATACTGTCATCGACATAACGCAACCCGGCCTCGCGCAATACCGTGCGCAACGCTTTGTCGGCACCATTAGTCGGGAGAGCACTATCCAAGGCTGGGTCTCTTTCCGGGGCTGCCAGCGCGCCGTCCGGGCCTTCCGGCGCTTTATGCGCGCGCGCCGCAGTGGCCTTGCCCGCGCTGCGCCTGTTCGTGGTAATGGCAAATGCGAGCCAGCGCCCAGTCGGCAGCGGCTTCGCGTACGGCGTTACGCGTCCCCGGAAAGCGCCGCGTTTCCGTGAACGCGGCAATACCCCCGGTGCTCCGCAGCACATCGCGCGCCGCATGGCCGTGGCGGCGGAACACCCAGGCAAAGCACTGCGTACCCGCCGGGATATCGCCATCGCCGCCGTCATCGGCGACGCCGGTGTTGGCGATCGCGAGGTCGGCGCCGGTGATCTCCATGGCGCCCAGCGCCATCGCCAGCGAGACCGCCTCGCTGGTCAGTCCGTGACGCCTGATGGTCTCAGGCGGCACGTGCAGCAACTGTTCCTTGGCCGAGGGCGAATACGCCACGATGGCGCAGTGCAAGACATCGCCGCAACCCGGCACCTCGGCAATGCGCGAGGCGATCAGCCCCGCGGTACAGGATTCCGCCGTGACCACATGCAAATGGTGGCGCAGCAAATAGCGCGCAATGCTGCCGTTGTCGCTGCTGTTTTCCCCAAGCGTCATCGCTGCGCCTCCGACGCCTGCACAGACACTCCGTTGCTGCGCGATACAGCAGGCGTGGCCGGTGCTGCGGGTACGCGGCCGTCTCCGCCGCGCCCCTTCACGAACGTCACCTTGCCGTCGCGCTCCAGCACCACCCGGGTAAGGTCGTCGAAGCTGTCGGTCTGAAGCGTCGCACGCAGGTTGGCCTTGAGGTCTTCCTCGGTCAGCATTGCGTGGCTCACGCGCTCCCGGTCCAGTTCCCCTTCGCGCAGCAGGTCCAGCGCGTGGCCGCCAGTGGCGCGGTCGAATGCCGGAGAACGGCTCGACAGCCAGCCCACCACCCGGTGCAGAAGCACCAATGCCAGCCCGGCGGAAAACGCCACCGCGAACGAAGCGGCGCCGACCACGGCGCGCGACAACACCGCGCCCAGCAGCAATATGATGCACAGGTCGAACGATGTCTTTTGCGCGAAGGCCCGCCTGCCGGCCAACCGCAGCATCGCCCAAGTGCCGACGAAGATGATGGCGGCACGCACGGCGCCTTGCCACCACGCCAGGTCGTCACCTTCGCCAACGAGCTTGCGCATCGCATCGACGATCACTTCCACGCTGTCCATGTCGGTGTCCGCAGTCGATTTTCTGACTGGTTCAGCAAGTTCCGCGCCAGGCTCACGACACTGGGCCGTGCTGCTGTGCACGTCCCATATGCGCTCATTCGCGCGGGAATGCGGGGAAATCGTACGTGCAGTGCCGGGCCAGGCCTGAAAAAACTGCCCAGAGCGCGCGCAACATCGGGAGCGAATGGCGCTTATCTGTGGGATGCGGGAAAACTCCGGCCGGGAGCGCCATGCCGAGCAACGGCGGAACAGCAATTTAGCGCGCGGCTCGGCCGAGGGAGATGAAAATACCAACAAAAAAGGACTTAGATCGCTCTAAGTCCTTGATTTTGTTAGTCAAGCGTGGTGGGTGCTGAGGGGCTCGAACCCCCGACCTACGCCTTGTAAGGGCGCCGCTCTACCAACTGAGCTAAGCACCCGCTCGACCATCACAGGCTGGCTGCCTGCAACTTGCTGATCGCTCCACACCTCGCGGCAGTTGCCGTGGTTTGCGTTGCGAGGGCGCAAGTGTAATACAGGTGATTTCGGTTTGCCAAGGCCTGCGCACGCAAAAAAACGCCGCCGGGCATCGCTGCCCCGCGGCGTTTCATTCATGCGGCCAAAGCTGAGTCAGTGATGCAAACGCTCCACCTTGGCCGCGGCCTTGTCCGCCACTTCGGCGGGCTTGGCATCTTCTTCCGACAACGGCTCGGGCTTGCGCTCGAGCGCCAGTTCCAGCACCTTGTCGATCCAGCGCACCGGCACGATCTCGATGGCGTTCTTGACGTTGTCCGGGATCTCGGCCAGGTCCTTGACGTTATCCTCGGGGATCAGCACCAGCTTGATGCCGCCCCGGTGGGCCGCCAGCAGCTTCTCCTTGAGGCCGCCGATCGGCAGCACCTCGCCGCGCAGCGTGATCTCGCCGGTCATGGCCACATCCGCACGCACCGGAATGCCGGTCAGCACCGACACCAGCGCGGTGGTCATCGCACCGCCTGCCGACGGGCCGTCCTTGGGCGTGGCGCCTTCGGGCACGTGGATGTGGATGTCGCGCTTCTCGAACATCTCATCCGTGATACCCAGGCGACGTGCCCGCGAACGCACCACCGAACGGGCAGCCTCGACCGACTCCTTCATCACGTCGCCCAGCGAACCGGTGCGGGTGATGTTGCCCTTGCCCGGCATGATCGCGGCTTCGATGGTCAGCAGGTCGCCACCCACCTCGGTCCACGCCAGCCCGGTCACCTGGCCAACCTGGTTTTCCTTGCCGGCCAGGCCGAAGTCGTACTTGCGCACACCGAGGAATTTGTCCAGGTTCTCGGAATCGACCTTGATCGTGCCCGACTCCTTCTTCAGCAGCAGCAGCTTGACCACCTTGCGAGCGATCTTCGACACCTCGCGTTCCAGCGAACGCACGCCTGCTTCACGCGTGTAGTAGCGGATGATGTCGCGGATCGCATCTTCTGCGACCTCGATCTCGCCTGCCTTCAGACCATTGTTCTTGATCTGCTTGGGCAGCAGGTAGCGCTGGGCAATATTGACCTTCTCGTCCTCGGTGTAACCCGACAGGCGGATCACTTCCATACGGTCGAGCAGCGGCGGCGGGATGTTCAGCGAGTTCGACGTCGCCACGAACATCACGTCGGACAGGTCGAAGTCGACTTCGATGTAGTGGTCCTGGAACGTGTGGTTCTGTTCCGGGTCCAGCACCTCGAGCAGCGCTGACGACGGATCGCCGCGGAAGTCCGCACCCATCTTGTCGATCTCGTCGAGCAGGAAGAGCGGATTGCGCACGCCGACCTTGGACAGGCTCTGCAGGATCTTGCCTGGCATCGAGCCGATGTAGGTACGGCGGTGGCCGCGGATCTCGGCCTCGTCGCGCACGCCACCCAGCGCCATGCGCACGAACTTGCGGTTCGTGGCGCGCGCCACCGACTGGCCGAGCGAGGTCTTGCCCACGCCGGGGGGGCCGACCAGGCACAGGATCGGCGCCTTCAGCTTGTCCACGCGCTGCTGCACCGCGAGGTATTCCAGGATACGTTCCTTGACCTTCTCCAGACCGTAGTGGTCCTCTTCCAGCACGCGCTCGGCGTTGGCCAGGTCGTTGTTGACCTTGCTCTTCTTGCGCCACGGCAGGTTCACCAGCGTGTCGATGTAATTGCGCACGACGGTGGCTTCGGCCGACATCGGCGACATCAGCTTGAGCTTCTTGAATTCGGCGTCGGCCTTCTTCTTGGCTTCCTTCGGCATGCGCGCAGCCTTGATGCGCTTGTCGAGTTCTTCCAGGTCGGCGCCTTCTTCGCCCTCGCCCAGTTCCTTCTGGATGGCCTTGACCTGCTCGTTCAGGTAGTACTCGCGCTGGCTCTTCTCCATCTGGCGCTTGACGCGGCCACGGATGCGCTTTTCAACCTGGAGGATGTCGATCTCGCCCTCGAGCTGCGACAGCAGGCTTTCCAGGCGCTCGGTCACATTGACCATCTCCAGGATCTTCTGCTTCTGCTCGAGCTTGATCGGCAGGTGCGCGGCGATGGTGTCCGCCAGGCGGCCTGCCTCGTCGATGCCCGACAGCGAGGTCAGGATCTCGGGCGGGATCTTCTTGTTGAGCTTCACGTACTGGTCGAACTGCGACACGATCGCGCGGCGCAGGGCCTCGGTCTCGGCGCTTTCGCCAGGTGCGGGCGGCACGGGCACGGCTTCGCACATAAAGTGCGCATCGTCCTCGCTCACCTCGCGGATATTCGCGCGCTGGGTACCCTCGACCAGCACCTTCACGGTACCGTCGGGCAGTTTCAGCATTTGCAGGATATTGGCGATGCAGCCGACCTCATACAGGTCGTCGGCGGTCGGCTCGTCCTTGGCCGCCGTCTTCTGGGCCACGAGCATGATGCTCTTGCCCGCCTCCATCGCAGTCTCAAGCGCCTTGATGGACTTCGGGCGTCCCACGAACAGCGGGATCACCATGTGCGGAAACACCACCACGTCGCGCAGCGGCAACAGTGGGAGGCGAATCGGCTCGGCCGGGAGGAGTTGTGTTCCGGACATCATTTTCCCCAAGTCAGTCATTTAAGGCGTAAATTGGGCCGCCCGAATCGATTACAAGATACGTGCCAATCGATTCATCAAGGCAGGCAGATGCCGCTCCCTGCACTTGCTGGCCCCTCTGAAACAGCATACCCGCGTTTCCTCCCTCTCGTCGGTAGAAATAAACAAAAAAAGCCGCTCGCTTCTACGCGAACGGCCTTTTCGCCCGGCTGCCGGTGTGGTCCCGACCACTTACCACGTCTGGCAGCCCTCGCGTCAGTTGGACCCCGCCACCTTGGGCTGCTGCTCTTCGTACATCAGCAGCGGAGGTGCATCGCCGTTGATCGTATTTTCATCGATCACCACCTTCTGCACGCCCTTGTAGTTGGGCAGGTCGTACATGACGTCCATCAGCGACTGCTCCAGGATCGAACGCAGGCCGCGGGCCCCGGTCTTGCGGCGGATCGCCTTGCGGGCGATGGCGCTCAGCGCACCCGGGCGGATTTCCAGCTCGACGCCTTCCATCGCCAGCAGCTTCTGGTATTGCTTGACCAGCGCGTTCTTGGGCTCGACCAGGATCTGCATCAGCGCGGCCTCGTCCAGCTTGGACAGCGTGGCGACCACCGGCAAGCGGCCAATCAGTTCGGGGATCAGGCCGAACTTGATCAGGTCTTCCGGCTCGGTCTGCGGCAGCACCTCGCTGGCGTCGCGCTCTTCCTTGCTCTTGACCTGCGCGGCAAAGCCGATGCCGGTCTTGTCCGAGCGCTGCATGATGACCTTCTCCAGGCCATCGAAGGCGCCGCCGCAGATGAACAGGATGTTGGTCGTGTCCACCTGCAGGAAGTCCTGGTTCGGATGCTTGCGGCCGCCCTGCGGCGGCACCGATGCCATGGTGCCTTCGATCAGCTTGAGCAGTGCCTGCTGCACGCCCTCGCCCGACACGTCGCGGGTGATCGACGGGTTGTCGGACTTGCGCGAGATCTTGTCGATCTCATCGATGTAGACGATGCCGCGCTGCGCCTTCTCGACTTCGTAGTTGCAGTTCTGCAGCAGCTTCTGGATGATGTTCTCGACGTCCTCGCCCACGTAGCCGGCTTCGGTCAGCGTGGTCGCGTCGGCGATCACGAACGGCACGTTGAGCAGGCGCGCCAGCGTCTGCGCGAGCAGCGTCTTGCCCGAGCCGGTCGGCCCGATCAGCAGGATGTTGCTCTTGGACAGCTCGACATCGTCCTTCTTGCCGAGGTGCTTGAGGCGCTTGTAGTGGTTGTAGACCGCCACGGCCAGGATCTTCTTGGCCTGTTCCTGGCCAATCACATACTGGTCCAGGCTTTCGCGGATCTCGTGGGGCGTGGGGAGGTCCGAGCGCGCGGCCGCGGCGGCGTCTTTCTCGGATGCCGTGGCCTCGTCGCGAATGATCTCATTGCACAGGTCGATGCATTCGTCGCAAATGAACACCGACGGGCCGGCAATCAGCTTCTTGACCTCATGCTGGCTCTTGCCGCAGAAGGAGCAGTACAGAAGCTTTTCGCTGGATGAACCTTTTTTGTCCGCCATAGGAATCAGTCACTTATGCAGGGCGCACACCGCGGGGCGACAGGCTCCCAGCGATACGCTTCAAACGCATCATACGCCAAAACAATTGGCACCACCGGCGGTTCCCCCCGGCTGTGGGGCAAAAGCAAAAAACGAGGCACGGGGCCTCGTTCCGGTGTAGCCTTCGCCATTTGAGCCCGTGCCAGCCTGGCCGGCCGCCGCTGCAGATTGCGCCACGGCGGCCCGCTGCATCAGCCGCGGCGGGCGAGGACCTTGTCGATCAGGCCGTAGTCAACTGCCTGGTCGCCGCTCATGAAGTTGTCGCGATCGGTATCGCGCGCAATCTTCTCGACCGGCTGGCCCGTCACCTCGGACAGGATAGTGTTGAGCCGCTCGCGCAGGTACAGGATCTCGCGCGCCTGGATCTCGATGTCCGAGGCCTGGCCGCGCGCGCCGCCCAGCGGCTGGTGGATCATGATGCGCGAGTTGGGCAGCGCCGAACGCTTGCCCTTGGCGCCAGCCGCCAGCAGGAACGCGCCCATGCTTGCCGCCATGCCCATGCACAGCGTGGACACGTCCGGCTTGATGAACTGCATGGTGTCGTAGATCGCCAGCCCCGCCGATACGGAACCGCCCGGCGAGTTGATGTACAGCGACACGTCCTTGTCGGGGTTCTCGCTCTCGAGGAACAGCAGCTGGGCCACCACCAGGTTGGCGGTCTGGTCGTTGACCTCGCCCACCATGAACACCACGCGCTCCTTCAGCAGGCGCGAGTAGATGTCATAGGCGCGCTCGCCCCGGCCGGACTGCTCGACGACCATCGGCACCAGCCCCAGGCCCTGGGTTTCCAGTGCCGAAGCCTGCGTGGTGGCGAGACGGTCAAGCAAATCATTGCGGGTCATGCATGTTCTCCATGGATTCGTCGGATCGCAAGGCAATCCGGGGTAACTCGGGAAGCTGCCCCGCCCCACGCCGTGGCGCGGGGCTGCGGGTCACTTCCGGCCTCAGGCTTGCTGCGGGTTGCCTTCGGCGGTGAGTTCCTCGAAGGACACCTTCTTGTCGGTGACCTTGGCCTTGCCGCACACGAAATTTACCACGTTGTTTTCGAGCACGTAGGCTTCCATTTCAGCCAGGCGCTGCTGGTCGCCGTAGTACCAGCGCATGACTTCCTTCGGGTCTTCGTAGCTCTTGGCGAAATCCTCGATCTCGGCCTTGATCTGGTCAGCCTTGGCCTCCAGGCCGTTGGCCTTGACGATCTCGGCCAGGATCAGGCCCAGCTTGACGCGGCGCTCGGCCTGCTGCGCGAACATCTCGGCCGGGATCGGCATGTCCTTGGCGTTGGGCATGCCACGCTGCTCCAGGTCGCGGCGGGCCATTTCCACCAGGCGTTCCTGGTCCTGCTCGATCAGGGCCTTGGGCACGTCCAGCTCGCTGGCCTTCAGCAGCGCTTCCATGACCTGGTCCTTGAGCATGGAGTGCGTGCGGCGCTTCACTTCGCGCTCGAGGTTCTCGCGGATGTCGGCGCGCATCTTCTCGACGCTGCCGTCGGCGATGCCCAGCGACTTGGCGAAGGCATCATTGACTTCCGGCAGGTGCGCCCACTCGATCTTCTTCAGCGTCACGGTGAACTCGGCGGTCTTGCCGGCCACTTCCTTGCCGTGGTAGTCCTCCGGGAAGGCCAGCGGGAAGGTCTTGCTTTCGCCGACCTTCAGGCCCAGCGCGGCCTGCTCGAACTCGGGCAGCATGCGGCCTTCGCCCAGCACGAACGGGAAGTCCTCGGCCTTGCCGCCGGCGAACTCTTCACCGTCGATCTTGCCGACGAAGTCCAGCGTCACGCGGTCGCCGTTCTGGGCGGTGACGTCGGCACCGCCGTCGCCATGCTCGCCGGCTTCGCCGCGGGCGTGGTAGTGCACGCGCTGCTTGCGCAGGATGTCGATGGTCTTGTCGACTTCGGCATCGGTGATTTCAGTGCCGGTGCGGGTGACTTCGGCGGCCGACAGGTCGCCGATGGTCACTTCCGGGTACACCTCGAAGGTGGCGTCGAATGCGACTTCGTCCTCGCCCACGCCTTCGTTCTTGATCTCGAACTTGGGCTGGCCGGCAACCTTGACGTCCTGTTCCTTGGTGATGTCGAAGAACTTGCGTGCGGCCTTGTCGAAGCGCACTTCGAACTCGACCTGCTGGCCGTACTGCTTCTCGACCATCTTCATCGGCACCTTGCCCGGACGGAAGCCCGACATCTTCACGGTCTTCGACAGGCGAACCAGGCGCTCCTGCTTTTCCTTCTCCACTTCGGCCTTGGGGATGGCCAGGGTCACCTTGCGGTCCAGCTTGCCGAGGTTCTCAATCACGTTCGACATGGTCGTAGATCCAATCCAGAAAATGTAGTTGTGTTCGTAGGTGCTACCGCTTGCGCATGTACCGCCCGCTTTACCGCCACGGCGCCGTCACCACAGGACGGCCGGGGCGGCGCACCGGCGAACGGGAAGCTCCGCGCAAACGGAAAACGGGGATTATCGCACGGTTTTCATTCGCTTCCGGCAGATTTTGCCCGGAACGGGCCTGGAACCGCCCGCCGGCCCCGCGGCGCTATCCCGTGTGCCCGTGACGCAGGGCGCGCAGCAGCAGGCGTGCCGGATCCATCGCATCGGCCAGGTCCGACTCCAGCGGCAGCGGCTCGCCCTCGATCTGGCTGGCCAGCAGTTCCGCGCCCAGCGCTGCCCAGGTGAGGCCGCGCGAGCCATATGCAAGGGCGGCGTAGAGCCCGACCATGCGCGGCAGATCACGCAAGTGCGCGCCGCGCAGCGATGCGGCCTGCGCCAGCGCGGCGGCCTCGTCAGGCACCTGGCCGACCAGCGGCAGCCGGTTGTGCGTGACCGTGCGCACGCCGACATAGCCGGAGAGCGTCGCGGGATCGATGGCTGCCACGGCATCGGCCTGGCGCGGCAGCATGCCGGTCAGGCGCGCCAGGTTGGCCGCGTGGACCGCCGGCTGCTCCACCAGCGGGCCCTCGTCGGCGTCGTAGCTGGAGCCGACCCGGCCAGCGCCGTCCGCGGTGCGCGGCAGCAGGTAGCCGGCACCAGTCACCACGCAATCCGGCCAGCCGCCGAGCGCATCCACCTGCGCGGATGCCAGCGTGGTCAGCTGCCCGCGCACGCGCCGCATGGTCCAGTGCTGCTGCGGCAGCAGTTGCAGCGCCTCATGTGCGTTGGCCAGTACCAGCACCGGCGCCGATGCCAGCACGTCGCCGTCCTGCCCGAGCGCCTGCCATTGCCCGTCGACGCGCGCGATTGCAGCAACCCGGCAGCGGAAACGTGCCGTCACCGCAGCGCCCGCTTGCGCCAGCTGCGCCGCGCAGATGTCAGGCGGCGCCACCCAGCCGCCTTGCGGGAACCACAGGCCGCCACGCGGCACGCCGGCATGGTGGGCCGCTGCCGCCTCTTCAGCGCTCATCCAGCGCACGAATCCTTCCGGCAAGCGCATCGCCGCCAGCGCGGCGCGCTGGGCCTGGCCCTCGGCTTCGTCCTCGCCGATCTGCAGCACGCCGCAGCCATGCCAGCCGACCGCATGGCCGGCCTCGGCCAACTCCGCCCAGGCACGCAGCGCGTACTGGTTGCCAGCGCGCGACAGCCGCGACAGCAGGCTGTCGTCGGCGGACACATGCGCATGCATGGCCGCCGCGCGATGCGCCGAGGTCTGCCGCGCCGGCCCGTCGTGGCCATCGAACAGCGTCACGCGCCAGCCGCGCGCGGCCAGCCGCTCGGTCACGGCGCAGCCGGCCAGGCCGGCGCCGATCACGATGGCATGGCGCTCGGACCATTGGGCCGGCAGTGGCGGCGCATGGCGGCGCGCTTTCCATTGCGGGCGGAAGCGCGCGACGGTCATTTGCCACTTGCCGCCAAAGCCGGGCGCCCTGCTGACTTCGAAACCCACCTCCTTGAGCCCGCGCCGCACAAAGCCCGCGGCCGCCCATGTAGCCAGCATGGCGCCTGGCCGGGCCAGCCGCGCCAGTCCGCGGAACACTTGCGGCGACCACATCTCCGTATTGCGCGCCGGCGCGAAACCGTCCAGGTAGAAGGCATCCGCGCCGGCCGCCAGCCGCGGCAGCATCTGCTCGATATCGCCCAGCGCCAGCGTCAGCACCACGCGCCCGCCGTCGAAGGCCAGGCGGTGCAGGCCCGGCAGCGCCAGCGGCCATTGCGCCTGCAGCGCCTGCGCCAGCGGCTGCAGCCCGTCCAGCCTGGCGTGCAACTGCGCCAGCCCTTCGCGGGTGAACGGGTGCTTTTCGATCGAGACGAAATGCAGCGTGCCGCAGCGCTGGGGATCATCGCGCCACGCCTGCCAGGTAGCCAGGAAATTCAGCCCCAGGCCGAAGCCAGTCTCGACGATGACGAACTGGCGCTGACCGGCCCACGCCTGCGGCAGGCCGTTGCCACCCAGGAAGACATGGGCGGCCTGCGCCAGCCCGCCTTCGGTGCTGTGGTAGACGTCGTCGTAGCGGGGCGAATACGGGATGCCTTCGGCAGAAAGGATCGGCTCGGCGGGCTCTAATGCGCGCGGCATGGGACAGGGAAACTCGGCGAAAAGCAAAATGCCCGGGCGGATTCGCCGGGGCGTGGGAGCGGGCTTGGTAATTCGCGCCGGATGGTAGCATAGCGGCCTTCCCGCAGACCGCACCGCCCTGCCCCTTGATTTGCGCCGCCCAGGCGCCCCCGCTCCACATGCTCAGCTACCGTCACGCCTTCCACGCCGGCAACCATGCCGATGTCCTCAAACACGCCGTCGTGGTGCAACTGCTCGAGCACCTGGCGCAGAAGGACAAGGCGTTCTGGTATATCGACACCCATGCCGGCGCCGGCCTCTATGCGCTGGACCACGCCTACGCGCAAAAGAAGGCCGAATTCGAAACCGGGATCGCGCCGCTGTGGCGCGCCGCCGCCAGCGGCACCCAGCTGCCGGCGATGCTGGACGAATACCTGGACCAGGTGCGCGCGCTCAACCCGGACGGCAACCTGCGCCACTACCCCGGCTCGCCCTGGCTGGCCTGGCAGATGCTGCGCGAGCACGACCGGCTGCGGCTGTTCGAGCTGCACAGCACCGAGATCCAGGTGCTGCGCGACAACTTCCGCGGCGCCGGGCGCCGCGTCATGCTGTACGACGGCGACGGCTTCGGCGGCATCAAGGCCATCCTGCCTCCGCCGCCGCGCCGCGCGCTGGTGCTGGTCGACCCGTCCTACGAGGACAAGCAGGACTACGCCCGCACCGTGCAGACCATCCGCGACGGGCTGGAGCGATTTGCCACCGGCGTCTATGCGGTCTGGTACCCGCAGGTGCAGCGGCGCGAATCGGCGCAGCTGCCGGTGCAGCTCAAGGGCCTGCCGCTCAAGAGCTGGCTGCACGTGACCCTGACCGTCAGGCATCCGGTCGAGGGCGGCCTGGGCCTGCATGGCAGCGGCATGTTCATCGTCAATCCGCCGTGGCGGCTGAAGGAATCGCTGCAGCAGGCCATGCCGGTGCTGACCGACCTGCTCGGCCAGGACGACGGCGCAAAGTTCACGCTCGAAGCCGAGGAGAACTGAGGCGGCGCACCAGCCAGTCCAGCGCCATGCCCGCGGCCAGGCCGACGCTGTCGGCCAGCAGGTCGAGCCACTCGGCCTCGCGGTAGCCGGTCTGCCCCTGCAGCAGTTCGATCAGCGCGCCGTACGCCACCAGCCCCAGCAAGACGGCCCAGCCACGGCCGTTGTAGGCGCGCCGGCCCAGCACGCCCAGCACCGCGAACGCCAGCATATGGTTGGACTTGTCCCAGCCGGTGGTCGGCAGGGGCTGCGTCGGCGGCATCAGCGAAAGCGCCAGCACCGCGGCCGCGCAGCCCCAGAACAGCAGGCGCCAGCGCAGCGGGGTCAGGGTCGGGAAGGCAGTCATCGGCATGTGTGCGGCCACTGGAAAGCCGACAATATATCCCTGCCGCTTGCCGCGGCCACCGGAGCACCTGGCAGGGCTGGATTCCCCCCGCGCCTTGCGCTACAATCCGCAGCCTCGTTGCACTGCAGGCGCAAGCCATGCCGACACCACGGTTCGGCCGCCAGGGCCGGCAGCGCGGACAGAAGAAAGGCGGGCAGTTCCAGCCGCCTTTTTTGCTTTCCTGTCCGGAGCAAGCCAGCGAGCATCGCGGCCGCCCGCCCGGGCAGCGCCGCAAGGACCGCGAGGGTGGCGAAATTGGTAGACGCACCAGGTTTAGGTCCTGACGCCAGCAATGGTGTAGGGGTTCGAGTCCCCTCCCTCGCACCACCCGCCCTTCTAGTGGCGGGCTGACAACTTCCGTTTCCCAATCCCCTTCGGCACGCTTTTTCCGGCAGGCACCCCCGCGCCACTTTCCAGCCTGCGCCAGTGACGGTATCATTTCGCCATCATATCGATAATCGATACATACGTATATTGGTGCAATACTCACTCATCGTGGTGCAGCCATCCCGTGGATGGTGCTGCCCGGTCCCTTCGCCCGCGACGCAACTATGCCGTCAAAACCCGTCCCGTCACCCGCGCCCGACCGCGACAACCCGCTGTTCAACCAGTCGCTCGAAAAAGGCCTCGAAGTCCTGCGCGCCTTCAACGGCGTCCACCGTACGCTGACCCTGTCGGAACTGGCCGCGCTGACCGGCATGAACAAGAGCTCGGCGCAGCGCACCATCCATACCCTGGAAGCGCTGGGCTATGTCGACAAGCACCCGCAGACGCGGCGCTTCCGGTTGACGCCGCGGGTGATGGAGATCGGCTACAACTACCTGGCGGCTGATGCGCTGATCCCGGTGGCCAGCCCCTACCTGTCGCAGCTGGCCGCAGCCAGCGGCGAGACCGCCAACCTGACCGAGCCGGTCGGGCTGGACATGGTCTACGTGGCCCAGTTGATGACCGCCAAACACATGCCGGTGCTGACGCCGGTGGGCATGCGCATCCCGATGTATTGCACCAGCTCCGGCCGGGCCTACCTCAGCACGCTGCCCGACGAGCAGGTCCTGGCGATGCTGGAGCAGTCGGCGCGCGTGGCGCGCACGCCCTCGACGCTGACCGGCGTGGATGCGATCTTCGAGCGCGTGGCGGCGTGCCGCCGGCTGGGCTACGCCAGCAATGAAGAGGAACTGTTCATCGGCGACATGGGCCTGGCCGCGCCCATCGTCAACAGCCAGGGCGTTGCGGTCGGCGCGGTGCACGTGTCGCCGCCGGCCAGCCGCTGGAGCATGGCCGAGGCGCAGAAAAAGCTGGCGCCGCTGGTGCTGGAATGCGCGCGGGCGATCTCGCGTTCGATCGCACACTGAGGCCCGGCACGGCGAAGGCCGGCCAACTCGCGCAGGGGTGGTAGAACACCTGAGTGCCAGTGCCTTTCGCGGACCCTTGCCGCGATCTATGCTGAAGGTGTCGGGGCGGCACCGAGCCGCTCCGGCATCTTCACCTCAGCCCTGATCGGAGGGCATATGAAATTCCCTGCCTTGCTGTTGGCAGCGTCGATGGCCGCTGGCTGGTCATCGCTCGCCTATGCTGCCGGATGCCAGTACGACATGCAGTGCAAAGGAGAGCGGATCTGCCAGCAAGGGCAGTGCGTCTTTCCTGACGCGGAAGAAACCGCGGAAGCCGGTGGGCCGGCGCCGCTGCCGGCGACCAAGCGCACGCCAGCGCCGCCGCCAGCCCGCGGGTGCTGCACCGTGGCAGGCAAGCTCAAGCTGTCACCGGCCGCGGCCTCGGATACCAGCCTGGCGAGCGGCGATGCGTGCCAGGGGCTGACCGCCTCGGGCAAGCCGGTTCCCGGCACGATCTGCAACTAGCCTCTGGATCTGGCGCGGGCGCCTAGCGCGCGTGCGCCAGCATGGCCTGCAGCAGCACGTTGGCGCCCGCCTCGATGTGCTCGGGCAGCGCGTCTTCCAGCTCGTTATGGCTGATGCCGTCCTTGCACGGCACGAAGATCATGCCTGTGGGCGCGCGCCGCGCGACGTAGACCGCGTCGTGGCCAGCGCCGCTGACCACGTCCATATGCGGCAGGCCCAGCGCCGTGGCCGCGCGCCGCACGCTGTCAACGCATTCGGGCGCGAACACGCACGGCTCGAACTTCACCACCTGGCGGATTTCGACCTCCACGCCGGCGGCCACGGCAATGCCCTCGAACGCCGCCTGCATGGCCGCATGCATGCGGTCCAGGCCAGCCTGCGACAGGTTGCGGAAGTCGACCGAAAAATCGACCCGGCCCGGAATCACGTTGCGCGAGTTCGGCGTGACCTGCAGATAGCCGACCGTGCCGCGCCCGTGCGGCGCCTCGTCGCGCGCGATCTGGTTGACTGCCTCGACCATGCGCGCGGCCGCCAGCATCGCGTCGTGGCGCAGCGCCAGCGGCGTCGGGCCGGCGTGCGCGTCCATGCCGGTCACGGTCACGTCGTACCACTGCTGGCCCAGCGCGCCCGAGACCACGCCGATCGGCAGACCTGCCGCCTCCAGCACCGGCCCCTGCTCGATATGCGCCTCGAAGTAGGCCGCGAACATGCCGCCCGGCACCGCGCCCGCCGGCTGCGCGCCGCGGTAGCCGATCGCCGCCAGCGCGTCGCCCACGCTGACGCCATCCACATCGGTCTGCGCGCGCGCAAAAGCCGCGTCGAACTCTCCGGCAAATACGCCCGAGCCCATCATCACCGGCGTGAAGCGCGTGCCCTCCTCGTTGGTCCAGAACGCGACCTCCAGCGGCGCGCGCGTGACGATGCCCAGGTCGTCGAGCGTGCGCATGACTTCCAGGCCGGCCAGCACGCCGAAGTTGCCGTCGAACTTGCCGCCCGAGGGCTGGGTGTCGATATGGCTGCCGGTGGCCACGGCGCGCGCGTCGGGGTCGCTGCCGGCGCGGCGCGCGAAGACGTTGCCGATCTCGTCGACGCGCACCTCGAGCCCGGCCTCGCGGCACCACTGCACCACCAGGTCGCGCCCCTTGCGGTCGGCTTCGGTCAGCGCGATGCGGCACACGCCGCCCCTGGGCGTGGCGCCGATCGCGGCGAGGTCCATCAGCGCTTGCCACAGGCGGGCGCCATTGATGCGGGGAAGGTGTAGCTGGTCCATGTCTGGTTGCGGGTAGGGTGAGGGAGAGGAAACGGCAGCAGGTTCAGCAAGAAGCAGACCACCGTCGCCGGCACTTCGGCCCGCATTCCCGGCCCTGCCACCGTGGCACATGACTTGCTTTGCAGACATCCGTCCCCTCAAGCCAACCCAGGAGCAAGCCTGTGCACCACGATCCCTCCCTTCTCGCGAAAGGTCTCAAGTCAGCTGCCTCGGTCATGAGCGCCGCCGTGCTGGCGCTGCTCGCGCTGCCCGGTGCCGCCCATGCCGACAAGGTGCTGCGCATCGGCATGACCGCCGCCGACATCCCGCGCACGCTCGGCCAGCCCGACCAGGGCTTCGAGGGCAACCGCTTCTCCGGCATCCCGATGTACGACGGCCTCACCCAATGGGACCTGTCCCGGGGCAACGGCCCCAGCCTGCTGATCCCGGGCCTGGCCACCGAATGGAAGGTCGACGCCGCCGACAAGACCAGATGGGTGTTCAAGCTGCGCCACGGCGTCAAGTTCCACGACGGCACCCCGTTCAACGCCGATGCCGTGGTCTGGAACGTCGGCAAAGTGCTGGACAAGACCGCCAGGCAGTTCGATCCCAGCCAGGTCGGCGTGACCGCCTCGCGCATGCCGACGCTGCGCACGGCCAGGAAGATCGACGACCTCACCGTGGAGCTGGTCACCTCCGAGCCGGATTCGTTCCTGCCCTACAACCTGACCAACCTGTTCATGGCCTCGCCCACGCAGTGGGAGAAGAAATTCGCCGCGGTGCCGGCCTCGGTCACCGATCCGGTCGAGCGCTCCAAGCAGGCCTGGGTCGCGTTTGCCGCCGACGCCGCCGGCACCGGGCCGTTCAGGATGCGCCGCTTCGTGCCGCGCGAGCGCCTGGAAGTGGTGCGCAATGCGCAATACTGGGACGCGAAGCGCGTGCCGAAGATCGACAAGGTGGTGATGGTGCCGATGCCCGAGGCCAACGCGCGCACCGCCGCGCTGCTGTCGGGCCAGGTCGACTGGATCGAAGCCCCGGCACCCGACGCCATCACCCAGATCAAGAGCCGCGGCTTCCAGGTCTATGCCAACGCGCAGCCGCATATGTGGCCGTGGCAGCTGTCGTTCGCGCCCGGCTCGCCATGGCTGGACAAGCGTGTGCGCCAGGCCGCCAACCTGTGCGTCAACCGCAGCGGCCTGAAGACCCTGCTGGGCGGGTACATGGCCGAGGCCAAGGGCATCGTCGAGACCGGCAATCCGTGGTGGGGCAATCCGAAGTTCGATATCAAGTACGACCCGGCCGCGGCGAAGAAGCTGATGCAGGAGGCCGGCTACTCGGCCGCCAAACCGGTCAAGGTCAAGGTGCAGGTGTCGGCGTCGGGCTCCGGCCAGATGCAGCCGCTGCCGATGAACGAGTACGTGCAGCAGAACCTGAAGGAGTGCTTTATCGACGTCGACTTCGACGTGGTCGAGTGGAACACCCTCTTCACCAACTGGCGCGTCGGCGCCAAGGACGCCAGCGCGCACGGCGCCAACGCAATCAACGTCAGCTTTGCGGCAATGGACCCGTTCTTTGCCATGGTCCGCTTCGTCAGCACCAAGACCCAGCCGCCGGTCTCGAACAACTGGGGCTACTTCGGCAATGCCGAGTTTGACAAGCTGATCGAGAACGCGCGCACCGCGTTTGACGAGAAATCGCGCGACGCGGCGCTGGCCAGGCTGCATGCCCGCATCGTCGAGGAGTCGCCGTTCGTGCTGATCGCGCACGACGTCGGCCCGCGCGCGATTTCGAAGAAGGTCAAGGGCGTGGTGCAGCCGCAGAGCTGGTTTATCGATATCGCGACGATGTCGATGGACTGATCCCGGCCGCGCCCGACGGACGCCGCGCGGCAGCCCGCCGCCCGCGCGGCCCGGCAACCCCGCCCGGTCTTCCCCGCGTGCCGCGCACGGCGCACGCACGCCCCAACTTGCCGGATCCTCCCATGCAATACCTGTTCCGCCGCATCCTCTATGCCATTCCCATCCTGCTCGGGGTGGCGCTGCTGTGCTTCTCGCTGGTCCATATCGCCCCCGGCGATCCGCTGGTGTCGGTGCTGCCGCCCGACGCCTCGGAAGACCTGCGCCGCCAGCTGACCGCACTCTACGGCTTCGACAAGCCCTTCCTGGAGCAATTCGTGCACTGGCTGGGCCGTGCGCTGCAGGGCGACCTGGGCACTTCGATCGCCACCAGCCGGCCGGTGATGGCCGAAGTCGGCGCCGCCGTGGTCAATTCCCTGCGCCTGGCCACCGTGGCCACGCTGATCGGCTTCAGCTTCGGCTGCCTGTTCGGCTTTGTCGCCGGCTACCTGCGCGATTCCGTGGCCGACCGCACCGCGTCGCTGCTGTCGGTGCTGGGCGTCAGCATCCCGCACTACTGGCTCGGCATGGTGCTGGTGATCGCGTTCTCGGTGCTGCTGGGCTGGCTGCCGGCCACCGGCGCCGGGCCGGGCGGTTCGGGCGACTGGGCGTGGGACTGGGAGCACATGCAGTACATGCTGCTGCCGGCGGTGACCATGTCTGTAATCCCGATGGGCATCGTGGCGCGCACGGTGCGCGCGCTGGTGGCGGAGATCCTGGCCAACGAGTTCATCGTCGGCCTGCGCGCGCGCGGCCTGTCCGACCTGGCCGTGTTCCGCCACGTGCTCAAGAACGCGGCGCCGACCGCGCTGTCGGTAATGGGCCTGCAACTGGGCTACCTGCTGGGCGGCTCGATCCTGATCGAGACCGTGTTCTCGTGGCCCGGCACGGGCTTCCTGCTCAACGCCGCCATCTTCCAGCGCGACTTCCCGCTGCTGCAGGGGACCATCCTGGTGCTGGCGTTGTTCTTCGTGCTGCTCAACCTGCTGGTCGATGCGCTGCAGACGCTGTTCGACCCGCGCATCCAGCGCAACTGAGGAGGCCGACATGGACATGACCCTCGACCAATCACCGGCCGCCGCCGCGGTGCAGCGCTCGCCCGGCTACTGGACCACGGTCGGCCGGCGCCTGCTGCGCAACCGGCTGGCCATGCTGGCCGCGCTGGTGCTGCTGGGGCTGGTGCTGATGGCGCTGTTCGCCCCGGCACTGATGCCCGCCGATCCGTACGCGGCATCGATCCTCAAGCGCCTCAAGCCGATCGGCACCGAGCACTTTCCGCTCGGCACCGACGAGCTGGGACGCGACATGCTGTCGCGGCTGATGCTGGGCGCTCGGCTGTCGCTGTTCATGGGCATCACGCCGGTGCTGCTTGCCTTTGTCATCGGCAGCGCATTCGGCATCGTCGCCGGCTATGCCGGCGGCTGGACCAACACCGTGATCATGCGGCTCACCGACATCCTGTACGCCTTCCCGTCGGTGCTGCTGGCGATCGCGCTGTCAGGCACGCTGGGGGCGGGCGTGGGCAATGCGCTGCTGTCGCTGACCATCGTCTTTATCCCGCAGATCGTGCGCGTGGCCGAAAGCGTGACCACCCAGGTGCGCAACCGCGAGTTTGTCGACGCGGCGCGTGCTTCCGGGGCGTCGTCGCTGACCATCGTGCGCGCCCATGTGCTCAACAACGTGCTCGGGCCGATCTTCGTCTATGCCACCAGCCTGATCTCGGTGTCGATGATTCTGGCCTCGGGGCTGTCCTTCCTGGGCCTGGGCGTCAAGCCGCCCGAGCCGGAGTGGGGCCTGATGCTCAACACGCTGCGCACGGCCATCTACACCCAGCCGTGGGTTGCCGCCCTGCCCGGCGCCATGATCTTCCTGACCTCGGTCTCGTTCAACCTGCTGGCCGACGGCATCCGCTCGGCCATGGAAATCAAGGACTGAACCATGCCAGCACTGATGCAGGCCCCTTCGCCACAGGCCGGCCGCGATGTCGGCGGCCCGGCGCAGCCACTGGTGATCGCCCACCAGCTGGTCAAGCACTTTCCCATCAATTCCGGCCTGCCCGGCCTGCGCGCGCGCGCCGCGTCGGTGCGCGCGGTCGATGGCGTCAGCTTCGACGTGCTCAAGGGCGAGACCCTGGGCGTGGTCGGCGAGTCCGGCTGCGGCAAGTCCACCACCGCGCGGCTGCTGATGCAGCTGACGCAGCAGGACCGCGGCGAGCTGATCTTCGACGCGCAGGGCGTGGGCTCGGCCCAGCTGCCGATAAAGCAGTTCCGCAGCCAGGTGCAGATGGTGTTCCAGGACAGCTATTCGTCGCTGAACCCGCGCCTGACCATCGAGGCGTCGATCGCCTTCACGCCACGCGTCCATGGCGTGCCGGCGCGCGAAGCCACCGAGCGCGCCCGCTACCTGCTGCAGCGCGTCGGGCTGGACCCGGTGCGCTTTGCCGGGCGCTACCCGCACGAGCTGTCGGGCGGGCAGCGCCAGCGCGTCAACATTGCCCGCGCGCTGGCGCTGCGCCCGCGCCTGGTGATCCTGGACGAGGCGGTCTCGGCACTGGACAAGTCGGTGGAGGCGCAGGTGCTGAACCTGCTGCTGGACCTGAAGGCCGAGTTCGACCTGACCTACGTCTTCATCAGCCACGACCTCAACGTGATCCGCTACCTGTGCGACCGCGTGATGGTGATGTACCTGGGCAAGGTGGTGGAGATCGCGGATACCGAGACCCTTTATCAGCACCCGGCGCACCCGTACACGCGCGCGCTGCTGGCGTCGATGCCGTCGATGGACCCGGACCGCCGCACCGCGGTCGCGCCGCTGGCGGGCGACCCGCCCAACCCGATCAACCCGCCGTCCGGCTGCAGTTTCCATCCGCGCTGCGCCATGGCGCAGGACGTGTGCGGGCGGCGCGAGCCGCAGCTGACCGACCTGGTGGCCGGGCATCCGGTCGCCTGCCTGCTGGCCGCCGCGCCCTGAGGAGCCCACCATGTCCACCACCCCACAAAGCACACCCGGCGCGCCGATGATCTCGGTGCGGGACCTGCACGTCACCTTCTCCGGCGGCGGCAAGACCATCCGCGCCGTCAACGGCGTCTCGCTCGACGTGGGCGCCGGCGAGGCCGTGGCCCTGATCGGCGAATCCGGCTCCGGCAAGAGCGTCACGCTGCGCGCGCTGATGCGCCTGCACCCGCCGCGCCGCACCCGCATGGCAGGCCAGATCCGCGTCGACGGCGCCGACGTGATGGCGCTCGACCAGCGCGCGCTGGCCCGGCTGCGCGGCGGCACCATGGCGATGGTGTTCCAGGAGCCGCTGCTGGCGCTGGACCCGGTCTACACCGTGGGCCAGCAGATCGTCGAATGCATCCGCACCCACGACACGGTCTCGGCCGCCGAGGCGCGCGCGCGCGCGCTGCAGGCGCTCGAGTCCGTGCGCATTCCCAGCCCGGAGCGGCGGCTGGCAGCGTATCCGCACGAGCTGTCGGGCGGCATGCGCCAGCGCGCCATGATCGCGCTGGCACTGTCGGCGCGGCCCAGGATCCTGCTGGCCGACGAGCCCACCACCGCGCTGGACGCCACCGTGCAGATCCAGGTGCTGATCCTGCTGCGCGAGCTGCAGCGCGAACTGGGGCTGTCCATTGTTTTCGTCACCCACGATATCGGCGCCGCGGTGGAGATCGCCGACCGCGTCGCGGTGATGTACGGCGGGCGCATTGTCGAGGAAGGCCCGATCCGCACCCTGCTGCGCGCGGCGCGCCACCCCTACACCATCGCCCTGCTGCAAAGCCGCCAGCATGGCATGGACCGCGGCCAGCGGCTGCAGGCCATCGGCGGCGCCCCGCCCGACCTGGCCGCGCTGCCGCCGGGCTGCACCTTCGCGCCACGCTGCCCGCATGCGCGCCCGCAATGCCTGGCCGAGGTGCCGCAGGCGCTCACCGTCGGCACCGGCCACCGCGTCAGCTGCGTGCTGGCCGCCGAGCCCGCGGTCGCCACCGCGGCATGACCCCCATCCCAGAACCCCAACGTATTCCAGGCCACCCATGACGCTTGCCACCCATCCTGCCCGTGCCTTCATGCCGTACCCACAGATCACCGTCCCGCACGCCGCCGGCGGCCCGCTGCGGGGCCTGAGCTTCGCCGTGAAGGACCTGTTCGACGTAGCTGGCTATCCGACCGGCGGCGGCAATCCGCACGTGCTGGCGCGCTCGGGCATCAAGGCCGCGACCGCGCCGGCGGTGCAGCGGCTGCTGGATGCCGGCGCCGCCTTCGTCGGCAAGACCCACACCGACGAGCTGGCCTTCTCCATGAACGGCCAGAACGCCCACTACGGGCGCCCGGTCAACGGCGCGGCGCCGGAGCGCATCACCGGCGGCTCATCGTCGGGCTCGGCCTCGGCGGTATCGAACGGCTTGTGCGACTTTGCGCTGGGCTCCGACACCGGCGGCTCGGTGCGCGCGCCGGCCAGCCATTGCGGCCTGTTCGGCATCCGGCCCACGCACGGGCGCATTTCACTGGAACGCTGCCTGCCGCTGTCCGAAAGCCTGGACACCTGCGGCTTCTTTGCGCGCGACATCGGCACCTTCGCGCGCGTGGCCGAGGTGCTGTTCGGGGCGGACCCGGCGCCGCTGCCGGCCGCGCCGCGGCTGCTGTTTGCCACCGACCTGTTCGGCCAGCCGACCCCGGAGGCCCGCGACGCGCTGGCGCCGGCTGCCGCCCGGATCGAAGCCGCGCTGGGCCACGCCGCGCCAGTCACCGTAGCCGACCGGCCGCTGTCCGAGCTGTGGTGGGCGTTCCGCTACGTGCAGGGCTGGGAGGCATGGCACAGCGACGGCGAACTGATCGAGCAACACGGACTGGAGCTGGGTGCCGATGTCGCGGCACGCTTCGCCTTCGCGAAGGCCGTCACCCGCAGCCAGTTCGACGAAGCCAGTGCCGTGCGCCGCGACTTCACCGCGCACATGGGCCGCCTGCTGGGGCCGGACGGCGTGCTGGTGCTGCCGACCATGCCCGATATCGCGCCGCTGCGCGCCGAACCGATCGAGTCCCTGGAGACCTACCGCAACCTCGCCGCCCAGACGCTGTGCCTGACGCCGCTGAGCGGCTTCCCGCAGCTGAACCTGCCGCTGGCCGGCCGCGACGGCGCACCGCTCGGCATCTCGCTGCTGGGGCCGGCGGGCAGTGACCGCAGCCTGGTCGCTCTGGCGGAGCGGATCATGGCGCACCAGGCTTGAACCAGTAACGCAAAGGGCACGCGGCATGCCGACGGCGAGGTCGATGCCGGCATCGTCTCGCCAGTACCGGCCCGCGGCTTCCGCGAAGCCGCAGCCTGAACCGCGCCGCGCCTCAACTCGCCAGCGCCGACACCCCGCCCTCCGGCCGATTGACGCGGAACCACGCCGCATACAGCGCCGGCAGGAACAGCAGCGTCAGCACCGTGGCAATGATCAGCCCGCCCATGATCGCCACCGCCATCGGCCCCCAGAACATCGAGCGCGACAGCGGGATCATCGCCAGCACCGCCGCGGCGGCGGTCAGGATGATCGGCCGGAAGCGGCGCACCGCGGCTTCGACGATGGCGGTCCACTGCGGCACGCCGGCGCTGACGTCCTGCTCGATCTGGTCGACCAGGATCACCGAGTTGCGGATGATCATGCCCAGCAGTGCGGTGATGCCCAGCTGCGCCACAAACCCCATCGGCGCGCGCAGCAGCAACAGCGTGGCGGCGGCGCCGATCAGGCCCAGCGGGCCGGTCAGGAACACCATGGCCGCGCGCGAGAAGCTGTGCAGCTGAAGCATCAGCAGCGTGAAGATGATGAAGATGCACAGCGGCAGCTGCGCCGCGATCGAAGCGCCAGCCTTGCCGCTCTCTTCTTCCGCGCCGGCCACGGTGATGCGGTAGCCTGGCGGCAACTGCGCGCGCAGCTTGTCCAGCTTCGGGGTGATCTGCGCGGTCACCGTCGGGCCCTGGATGCCGTCGACCACGTCGGACTGCACGGTCACGCCGAAGTCGCGGTTCTCGCGCCACACCACGCCCGGTTCCGAGCGCAGCGTCACGCGCGCCACCTGCGTCAGCGGCACCATGCGCCCGGTGTTGGTCGGCACCAGCATGTTGTTCAGGTCCGAGATCGCGTCGCGCTCACTGCGCGGGGTGCGCATCAGGATGTCGATCAGCTTGTCGCCGTCGCGGTACTGGCCCACCGGCACGCCGCTCAGCACGGTCTGCGTGACGCGGGCGATGGCATTGGTGGTCACGCCCAGTGCGCGCGCCTTGTCCTGGTCGATCTCCAGGCGCAGCATCTTGACGTTCTCATTCCAGTTGTCGTTGACCCCGACGGTGTTGGGGTTGGCGCGCATCTCGGCCTTGACCTGGTCGGCCAGCTGGCGCACCCCGGCGGCGTCCGGCCCGATCACGCGGAACTGCACCGGATAGGCCACCGGAGGCCCGTTGGGCAACAGCTTGACGCGGCCCCGCAGGTACGGGAATTCGGCATCCATCAGCTTGATGATGCGGCGGCGCAGCGCATCGCGCACCTCGGTGCTGACCGGCATCACGATCACCTGCGCCACATTGGTCTGCGGGAAGATCTGGTCCAGCGGCAGGTAGAAACGCGGCGCGCCGGTGCCGACGAAGGTGGTCAGGCTCTCGACCTCGCGGTCCTTGCCGACCAGCTGCTCGAAGCGCTTGGCCTCGGTTTCCATCTGGGCAAAGCTGGTGCCCTCGGGCATCCACAGTTCCACCATCAGCTCGGGGCGGCTGGAATCGGGGAAGAACTGCTTCTCGACAAACTTGAAGGCGTAGATCCCCAGCGCAAAGGCCACCAGCGTGATCGCGATCACCACCTTGCGCCAGCTCACGCACCAGTCCACCAGCCGGCGAAAGCGCGCATAGAACGGCGTGTCGAAGACCTCGTGGGCCTCGCCCGCGCCGGGGCCGCGGGTCTTGAGCAGCAGGTAGCCCAGGTAGGGCGTGAAATAGACCGCCGCCAGCCACGACAGCACCAGCGCCAGCGCCGTCACCGCAAAGATCGCGAAGGTGTATTCGCCCACCGTCGAGCGCGCCAGGCCCACCGGCAGGAAGCCGGCCGCGGTGATCAGCGTGCCGGTCAGCATCGGCATCGCGGTGGAGGTATAGGCGAAGGTGGCCGCCTCCATCTTGGAGAAACCCTCTTCCAGCTTGCGCACCATCATCTCGACCGCGATGATGGCGTCGTCCACCAGCAGTCCCAGCGCCACGATCAAGGCCCCGAGCGAGATCTTGTGCAGGCCGATGCCGAAGATATGCATGAACAGGAAGGTCACGGCCAGCACCAGCGGGATCGTCAGCGCCACCACCAGCCCGGGACGCACGTCCAGCCGCAAGGGCCGCGTATGCAGGCCCAGCGCAATGAAACTGACCGCCAGCACGATCACCACCGCCTCGATCAGCACGCGCACGAACTCGCCGACCGAGCGCTTGACGGCTTGCGGCTGGTCCTGCACCTGGTCCATCTCGATGCCTACCGGCAGCTGGCCGCGCAGCTGGTCAAAGGCCGTGCGCAGGTTCTTGCCCAGCTCGATGATGTCGCCGCCCTTCTGCATCGAAATGCCCAGCCCGATCACGTCCTTGCCGTTGAAGCGCATGCGCGTCTGGGTCGGGTCGACATAGCCCCGGTAGACGTGCGCGATGTCGCCCAGGCGGATGTTGGCGATGCCGTTGGGCCCGCGCAGCACCAGGTTCTCCAGGTCTTCCACGCTGGCGAACTGGCCCGACAGGCGCACCTGCAGGTTGTCGGTCGGGGTGACCAGCACGCCGCTGCCGGTCAGGTTGTTCTGCTGCGAGATCTGGTCGGCGATGGCGTTGATATCCAGCCCCAGCTGGGCAAAGCGCGCCTGGTTGAATTCGATGAAGACCTTCTCGTCCTGCAGGCCGATCAGCGACACCTTGGCCACCGACGGCACGCGCAGCAGTTCCTGGCGCACCAGGTCGGCGTACTCGCGCAGCTCCTTGTAGTTGAAGCCGTCGGCGGAGAGCGCGTAGATGGTGCCGTACACGTCGCCAAACTCATCATTGAAGAACGGCCCGCGCACGCCCGCGGGCAGCGTCTGCTGGATATCGCCGATCTTCTTGCGCACGGTGTACCAGACCTGCGCGGTCTCCTTCGCCGGCGAGGTGTCCTTGAGCTGGAAGATCACCGTGGTCTCGCCCGGCTTGGAGAAGCTGCGGATCTTGTCCGCATAGGGCACTTCCTGCAGCTGGCGCTCGATCTTGTCCGTCACCTGGACGGCGATCTGCTCGGCGGTGGCGCCGGGCCAGAAGGCCTGCACCACCATCACGCGGAAGGTAAAGGGCGGATCCTCGTCCTGGCCCAGCTGGAAGAACGCCAGCATGCCGCCAAGCAGCAGCACCACCAGCAGGTAGCGGGTCAGCGGCTGGTGCTCGAGTGCCCAGCGCGACAGGTTGAAGCGGGAATGATCCATCCGCTCACCCCTGCTTCGGGGTGGCGGCCGGTGCCGATGCCGGGGCCGATGCAGGCCCTGCCGCAGGCGCGACCGTCTGCAGCGGTCGCACCTTCTGGCCTGCGCGCAAAAGGTGCACCCCGGCGGTGACGATGGTCTGGCCCGGGGCCAGGCCCTGGCGCACCTCCACCTCGTTGCCGATGGCCTCGCCCAGCGTCACCGGCACCGGCTTGACCGTGCCGGCGGCGGCGTCATAGATCCAGACCTGGTTGCGGCCCTGCTCCTGCAGCAGCGCGGTCAGCGGCACCCGGATGGCCGGGGTGGCGCCGGTGCGCATGAAGGTCACCACCGCGGTCATGCCGAGCTTGAGGTCGGCGGGCGGGTTCGGCACCGTCACGCGGGTGGCATAGGTGCGGGTGACCGGGTCGGCCGCCGCGGCAATCTCGCGCACGCGGCCAGGCAGCGTGCGCTGCGGCTCGGCCCAGGTATGGATGGTCACGTCGGTAATGCCGCGCAGCAGGTCGACCTGGTCTTCGGGCAGGCCGATCGCGACTTCCTTCTCTGCCGTCTGCGCCACGCGCACCACCGGCTGGCCCGGCGTCACCACCTGGCCCACCTCGGCATCGATCGCCGTGACCACGCCGTCGGCATCGGCATGCAGGACCGCGTAGCCGGTCTGGTTGGACTGGCTGCGCAGCCCGGCCTGGGCCTGGCGCAGCCGCGATTCGGCGGCGTCATAGTTGGCCTGGCGCCGGTGCTGCTCGGCAGCGCTGATAAAGCCCTTGGCGAACAGGTCGTTGTAGCGCTTCAGGTCGGCGGCGGCCAGGTCGCGGTCAGTCTTCGCGGCCTCGAACTGGGCGCGCGAGCCGGCCTCGGCCAGCGACAGGTCGGTGGGGTCCAGGCGCGCCAGCGGCTGGCCCTTGCTGACCACCGCGCCCACATCCACCAGCCTGGCGGCGATCTTGCCCCCGACGCGGAAGCCCAGCCGCGACTCCACGCGCGGGCGCACGTCGCCGGAGAACTCGAAGGCGGTCTTGCCATTGTGCGGGCTCAGCTGCATCAGGCGCACCGGGCGCACCTCCGGCGCCGGCTCGGCCTTCTTGCCGCAGCCGGCCAGGGCCAGCAGGCTGGCCGTCAAAAGTGTGGCCACGGCCACGCCTCGGCGGAGGTGGCGCGGCGGCATCGTAACAACAGGAGAATCTGCAGCCGCAACTTCCGGCACTTGGCAAAGCACTGGCATCGGTAGGCAACAAGTCGGATGGAACCACTGACAAGACTGGCCGGTGAGCGCAATCCCCTGCGCCCGGGAAGTCGTCGAGGCGCGGGGATGGCCGCGCGCAGCCGGCATCGGCAATAAATAACTTTCCGGTCAGTAATATAGCGACGCACCCCGGGTGCGTCAAACGGCAGGCGACGAAACCGCTGGAATGAAGACTCAGTTGCCGTCCCGGGCCGGTGAACTGCGCCGACAGGCTTCGGCATGCGCGACCATACCCTGCCCGGCGCGATGCTACAATCCGCCGCGCCGCTGGCGCTTCCCCCCACATCTTCGACCCGAGACCGGCGTGACGCCCGATCAGTATTGCCAAGAGAAAGTCGCCCAGAGCGGCTCGAGCTTCTATTACAGCTTCCTGTTCCTGCCGGCCGAGCGCCGCCGCGCCATCACCGCGCTGTACGCCTGGTGCCGCGAAGTCGACGACGTGGTCGACGACAGCCATGATGCTGGCCTGGCCCACCAGCAGCTGGACTGGTGGCGCGCCGAGCTGCGCCGCCTGTTCGAGGGCGAGCCGACCCATCCGACCACCAAGGCCCTGCAGCCGCATGTGCGCAGCGCCGGCCTGCCCCAGGGCGAGATGTCCGAAGTGCTGGAAGGCATGGAAATGGACCTGACCCAGACCCGCTACCTGGACGAGCCCGGCCTGGCCCGCTACTGCCATTGCGTGGCCGGCGTGGTCGGCACGCTCAGCGCGCGGCTGTTCGGCTATACCGACCCGCAGACCCTGGTGTTTGCCGAGAAGCTTGGCCAGTCGCTGCAACTGGTCAATATCCTGCGCGACGTCGGCGAGGACGCGCGGCGCGGGCGCATCTACCTGCCGGTCAATACCCTGCAGCAGTTCCAGGTGCCTGCATCCGAGATCCTGAAGGGCCAGCATTCCGATCGCTTTGTCGCGCTGATGCAGTACCACGCCGGCCGGGCCCGCGCGCTGTACCATGAGGCACTGGCGCTGCTGCCCAGGCAGGACCGCCGCGCCCAGCGCGCCGGCCTGCTGATGGGCGCGATCTACCACGCGCTGCTCGACGAACTGGAAGCGAGCCAGTTCCAGGTGCTGAACCAGCGCATTGCGCTGACCCCGCTGCGCAAGCTGTGGATTGCCTGGAAGACCTGGGTGCGCAACAGCTAGCGTCCTGCTCTCTTTCCTCTCCGACCCGCCAAGCCGTACCGCCATGACGCAGACATCCGCCTCCCTCGGCGACACCATCCTTGCCCACGCCAACCAGCTCGCCAGTTTCTCCGACATGGAAGGCGGCCTTACCTGCGCCTACCTGACCCCGGCCCACCGCGCCGCGCAGACCCGGCTTGCGCAGTGGATGGAGGCGGCCGGCATGCAGGTGCGGATCGACGCCATCGGCAACGTCATCGGCCGCTATGCAGCCGACCCGGCCGTGCCCGACGCGCGCGTGCTGATGACCGGCTCGCACTTCGACACCGTGCGCAATGGCGGGCGCTATGACGGACGGCTTGGCATCCTGCTGCCGATCGCCGTGGTCGGCGCGCTCAACCAGGCCGGCATCCGCCTGCCCTATCACTTTGAAGTGGTGGGGTTCGCCGAAGAGGAGGGCCTGCGCTTCAAGACCAGCTTCCTGGCCAGCAGTGTGCTGGCGGGCCGCTTCGACCCCGCCCTGCTGGAGCGCCAGGACGCGGACGGCATCACACTGCGCGAGGCACTGGCGGCATCGGACCTGCCCGGCGCGGGCGATCTGCAGGCCCTGCGCGCCGCGGCGGTCGATCCGGCGTCGCTGCTGGGCTTTGTCGAGGTGCATATCGAGCAGGGCCCGGTGCTGCTGCACCACGACCTGCCGCTGGGCGTGGTCACGCAGATCGCGGGCAGCAGCCGCTTTGCGGTGCGGGTCGAAGGCCTGGCCAGCCATGCCGGCACCACGCCGATGGGCATGCGCCGCGACGCCGCCGCGGGCGCTGCCGAGATGATCCTGCTGGTGGAGCAGCGCTGCGCGGCGGCGCCGACGCTGGTCGGAACGGTGGGCCAGCTGCAGGTGCCCAACGGGTCGAGCAATGTCATCCCGGCGGCCTGCACCTTCTCGATGGATATTCGCGCCGGCGAGGATGGCATCCGCGAGGCCGCCATCGCCGACATCGTGGCCGGCATCGGCCAGATCGCGGAACGGCGCGGGCTGGCCGCCCAGGTGGAGCGCGTGCCGCCGGTCAACAACGCGCCGTGCGCGCGCTGGCTGATGGACCAGTTCGGGGCGGTGCTGAAGAAGCGCGGGCTGCAGGCCTTCGAGCTGCCCTCCGGCGCCGGCCACGACGCCATGATGATGCAGCGCATCACCGACGTGGCCATGCTGTTCGTGCGCTGCGGCAACGGCGGCATCAGCCACAACCCGCTGGAAACCATCACGGCGGAGGATGCCCAGCTGGCGGCGGAGGTCTTCGTGGATTTCCTGCGGCACTTCCAGCCGCGCGCCTGAGCGCCACACTGGCGTACCATGGGGGCGCGGCACGATAAGAACGGATCAGCCGCCCTGGTAGATATCGCGCCCGAAGTCGTAGAGGTTCTTGCGCAGCTTGCGGCGCTCGTCCGGCGACAGGCGCGAGCCGCCGCGTTCGTCACCGCGCCGGCGCTCGGCGTCGCGCTGCTCGGCGCGATGGCGCTCGGCACGGGCCCGCGCCTCGCGCTGGCTGTTGCCTGGATCGCTGGCCTGGGTCGACGGGTGGCGCTTGAGCAGGTTGGCCATGCCGGCCGATTGCGCCTGCACCGTCCCGGCCGGAATGCACAGCGCCAGCACGGCCAGCGCCAGCGCAAGGCAGGCGCCGGCGACACCATGCTGCGGATGCCCGTGCCGGGTTCGGTTCACTTTCATTGATAATGGCGATCTTGGCTTCGGGAAAAACAGCCTTTGGACAGACTGGATGGACTGTCCCGAAGCCGGGAATTCCGGTACCCCGTCCGGCGCCGCGCCCTCTGCAAGCATCGCGCCAGCGCGAGCAAGGCAGGCTGGTCGAGACAGTGGTTCGTCGGTTGCAAATGCGTGGAAATCTGCCGCGCACGGCGCCCAAAAAGACGGATTGCGCAGTGTAATCGCACGATTGGTGCACACTGCCATACGCCGGGGTAAAGTATGTAACGTTTTGTTAAGCCATTTTGAGCGAAAGCGATAGTCGCTAAGATACCGCCATGGAAAATACCAGCCACAAGATTCTTGTCGTCGACGATGACCCGCGTCTGCGCGATTTGCTGCGCCGCTATCTGGGCGAACAGGGTTTCACCGTGCTGGTGGCGGAAAACGCCACCGCGATGAACAAGCTCTGGCTGCGCGAGCGTTTCGACCTGCTGGTGCTGGACCTGATGATGCCGGGCGAAGACGGCCTGTCGATCTGCCGCCGGCTGCGCGGGGCCAACGACCAGACCCCGATCATCATGCTCACCGCCAAGGGCGAGGACGTGGACCGCATCGTCGGCCTGGAGATGGGCGCCGACGACTACCTGCCCAAGCCCTTCAACCCGCGCGAGCTGATTGCGCGCATCCACGCGGTGCTGCGCCGCAAGGGCCCGGCCGAAGTGCCCGGCGCCCCGTCGGAAACGCCCGAGACCTTCGCCTTCGGCGACTTCGTGCTGAACCTGGCCACGCGCACGCTGACCAAGAACGACGAGGAAATCACGCTGACCACCGGCGAGTTCTCGGTCCTCAAGGTGTTCGCCCGCCATCCGCGCCAGCCGCTGTCGCGCGAGAAGCTGATGGAAATGGCACGCGGCCGTGAATATGAAGTCTTCGACCGCAGCCTGGACGTGCAGATCTCGCGCCTGCGCAAGCTGATCGAGCCGGACCCCAGCAACCCCCGTTTTATCCAGACGGTGTGGGGCCTGGGCTACGTCTTCATCCCCGATGGCGTGAAATAACCGATTACGGCCGCTGTTCCCATCGTGGCGACCGTTATCGGTAGAACCGCAACGCGGTTCTTTGGTTCGCTGTTCTGGCGAACCTTCATGCTTATCGCCCTGCTGCTGGCGATTTCGCTGGGCATCTGGTTCCAGAGCTACCGGCTGTTCGAACGCGCCCCGCGCGCGCAGCAGATCGCCATGCAGGTGGTCAGCGTGGTCAAGCTCACGCGCGCCGCGCTGCTCTATTCCGACCCCGCGCGGCGGCGCTTCCTGCTGCTCGACCTGGTGCAGAACGAAGGCATCAAGGTCTATCCGCGCGAGAAGGACGACGACTTCGCCGCGCCCACCGCCAACCCGTTCCTGACCACCCTGGTGCAGCAGGAGATCCGCAGCCGCCTGGGCGAGGACACGGTGCTGGCCACCACCGTCAACGACATACCCGGCGTGTGGGTCAGCTTCGAGATCGAGGGCGACGACTACTGGGTGGCGATCAGCCCCGAGCGCTTCGAGCGCGTGCCCGGCATCCAGTGGCTGTGGTGGAGTATCGCCGCGCTGCTGCTGTCGATCATCGGCGCCGCCTTTATCACCGCGCGCGTCAACTACCCGCTCAAGCGGCTGGCCAACGCCGCGCGCGCCATCGGTGCCGGCGGCGACCCGCCGCCGCTGCCCGAGCACGGCGCCAGTGAGGTGGCGCTGGCCAACCACAGCTTCAACCAGATGGTGCGCGACCTGCGCCAGCTCGACGACGACCGCGTGGTGATGCTGGCCGGCATCTCGCACGACCTGCGCACGCCGCTGACGCGCCTGCGCCTGGAAACCGAGATGTCGCCGATGGACACCCCCACGCGCGACGCCATGATCGCCGACATCGAGCAGATGGACGCCATCATCGGACAGTTCCTCAACTACGCGCGCCCGCCGCTGGAAACCGTGGAACCGGTTGACCTGTCGGCGCTGGTGCACGATGCCGTGGGCGTCTACGCCGCGCATGACGACGTGCGCGTGCACGTGCGCGCCAACGAGCCGGTGATGGCCGTGGCCAACCGCATGGAAGTGCAGCGCATCCTGGACAACCTGGTCGAGAACGCGCGCCGCTATGCCAAGGACGAGCAAAGCGGCATGGCCGTGGTCGAGATCTCGACGCGCGTGGACGACAAGGAAGCCGTGCTGACCGTGGCCGACCACGGCAACGGCGTGCCCGACGGCCAGCTGTCGCTGCTGACGCGGCCCTTCTACCGGCTCGATGCCGCGCGCAGCGAGGCCAAGGGCGCCGGGCTGGGCATGTCCATCGTCAACCGCATCATGCAGCGCAACGGTGGCCGGCTGCTGCTGGCCAACCGCCCCGCCCCGGCCACGGGGCTGGTGGTCAGCGCCTGCTTCCGGCGCGCCTAAGCGTCAGCTGAGCGCGGCCTGAGCGCCATCCGCGGCGCATTGACAGGTTTTCGACAGCATTTGATAGCCTTCTGAAAGGCATTCGTCAGGGCAATGACAGGGTCGCGGCGCACACTGGCGCCCGTCATCAGGCGCGCGGCGAAATCCTTCCCACACGGCGTGACCCGCGCACGCCTGGCTGACTTCTCCGAACCATCATGCCGCCGGGACCGCCGGCGGTGCCTGAGAGACAGCCATGTCAGAGACCTCCGCAGCTACCCCCGCCGGGCAGCACGGGTTCCGCACCGTGTTCCGCGTCGTCAGCGGCAACTTCCTGGAAATGTATGACTTCATGGTGTACGGCTTCTACGCGGCCGCCATCGCCAGGACCTTCTTCCCCAGCGGCAACGAGTTCGCCTCGCTGATGCTTTCGCTCGCCACCTTTGGCGCGGGCTTCCTGATGCGGCCGCTGGGTGCGATCGTGCTGGGCGCCTACATCGACCGCCATGGCCGCCGCAAGGGCCTGATCATGACGCTGACGCTGATGGCCATGGGCACGCTGCTGATTGCCTGCGTGCCGGGCTACGCCACCATTGGCGTGGCCGCGCCGCTGCTGGTATTGGCCGGGCGCCTGCTGCAGGGCTTCTCCGCGGGCGTTGAGCTGGGCGGCGTCTCGGTCTACCTGTCGGAAATCGCCAGGCCTGGCCGCAAGGGCTTCTATGTCGCGTGGCAATCGGGCAGCCAGCAGGTGGCGGTGATCTTCGCCGGCCTGCTGGGCGTGATCCTGCACGCCACGCTGGCGCCGGCGCAAATGGATGAATGGGGCTGGCGCATTCCCTTCCTGGTGGGCTGCCTGATCGTGCCGTTCCTGTTCCTGATCCGCCGTTCGCTGGAAGAGACCGAGGCCTTCAAGGCGCGCAAGCACCGCCCCGCCATCGACGAGATCTACCGCTCGATGCTGGACAACTGGCGCATCATCCTGGCCGGCTGCATGATGGTGGTGATGACCACGGTGTCGTTTTACATGATCACCGCATACACGCCGACCTTCGGCAAGACCGTGCTGAAGCTGGACGACACCGACAACCTGATCGTCACCATGTGCGTGGGCCTGTCCAACTTCATCTGGCTGCCGCTGATGGGCGCGCTGTCGGACCGCATCGGACGCAAGCCACTGCTGGTGTTCTTCACCGTGGCGACGCTGCTGACCGCGTACCCCGCCGTGTCATGGCTGGTGGCCGAGCCGTCGTTCTCGCGGCTGCTGATGGTGGAGCTGTGGCTGTCGTTCCTGTACGGCAGCTATAACGGCGCCATGGTGGTGGCGCTGACCGAGATCATGCCGCCCGCGGTGCGCACCACCGGCTTCTCGCTGGCCTACAGCCTGGCCACGGCGCTGTTCGGCGGCTTCACCCCGGCAATCTCGACCTGGCTGATCCACGCCACCGGCAACAAGGCGGCGCCGGGGCTGTGGCTGATGTTCGCCGCGCTGTGCGGACTGGTTGCCACGCTGGTGATCTTCCGGGCGCAACGAGTGGAGCCCGTCATGCATCCGGCCTGAACACGGCGGGTTGAACTCGCCGCCATCGTCACCAACTTGCCATAAGCGGGCCCAGCGCGCATGGCATACTTGCCCTTCCGCATCGAAGCCGCCTGGCCGATGCCGCGGCTTCCCATGCCGGGATTCGCTCCAGGCGTCACATGCCTTGCCTATCGGGCTCTTTGAGAATATCAATTAGCCCGGCACCTGGTGATGACGCATAATCACGTTTTGTCGCGGTAAGCCACGTAGCCGGCCCACGCCAGCCGCGCGGCAGCAGCGCCGCTCTCATTGCAACCGTATCAGGAGATAGTCTATGAAGACCGTTGGTGACAAGCTCGAAGCCTTCCACGTCGTCGGTGTCAAGCCGGGTTTCAACAATCACGAAGAGAACGGCCAGTCGGCTTTCGAAGACATCACCGAAAAGTCGTTCGAAGGCAAGTGGAAGATCATCTACTTCTACCCGAAGGACTTCACCTTCGTCTGCCCGACCGAAATCGTTGCCTTCGCCAAGCTGAACGGCGACTTCGCCGACCGCGACGCGATCGTGCTGGGCGGCTCGACCGACAACGAATTCGTCAAGCTGGCATGGCGCCGCGAACACAAGGACCTGAACAAGCTGAACCAGTGGCAATTCGCCGACGTGACCGGTTCGCTGATCGACCAGCTGGGCGTGCGTGACCACGCTGCCGGCGTTGCCCTGCGCGCGACCTTCATCGTCGACCCGGACAACGTAATCCAGCACGTGTCGGTGAACAACCTGAACGTGGGCCGCAACCCGGAAGAAGTCCTGCGTATCCTGGACGGTCTGCAAACGGACGAGCTGTGCCCGTGCAACCGTGCCGTTGGTGGCGCCACGCTGTAATTTGCTGTCAGTCGCCAGACACCGTCGCGATTCGCGGAGGGCGCTGCCCTCCGCACCAAAACCCGCTTGCGCGGGTTTTTTGGGCCCCTATCGATAGGAGAAATAAATGGAATTCCTCAGCACGATTAAGAATCTCATCCCCGATTACGCCAAGGACATCCGCCTGAACGTGGACGGCACCATCGCGCGCTCCTCGCTGGAAGGCAACGATGCGGTCGGCGTGGCGCTGGCGGCGGCATTCGCGGCGCAGAGCAAGGTGCTGGTGGATGCCATCCGCAATGCCGGCGTGCTGTCGCCCGAGGAAACCAACGGCGCGCTGACCGCTGCCGCGCTGATGGGCATGAACAACACCTGGTACCCGTACGTCGAGATGGCCGACGATCCGGACCTGGCCAGCCAGCCGGCCGGCCTGCGCATGAACGCCTATGCCACCCATGGCGGCGCGGACAAGCGCCGTTTCGAGATGTACGCGCTGGCCGCCTCGATCGTGGGCAAGTGCCACTTCTGCGTGAAGTCGCACTACCAGCTGCTGAAGAATGAACAGGGCATGACCGCGCAGCAGCTGCGCGATGTCGGCCGCATTGCCGCCGTGATCGTGGCCGCCGCCAACGTGATCGCCGCGCAATAAGCCCCGCCACAGCGCGCCCCCGCGCCCTCCGCGGTGCCCTGCCACGGGCGCCGTAGCACAGCAGCCGGCAGCTTCCCATCAGGAGTTGCCGGCTGTTCCCATCCTGCAACCGCCCCGCGCCATGGCTGCACAGGTGCGGCGATCGGCCTACAATCCAGGCAGGACACGCACTTTCAGGCTGCCATGACCCTGCCTTCGCCGACTTCCCCCCGCTTCCACTACCGCCTCGCGGCGGTGCATGACTGGGGCGACATCGCCGCCGTCACGCAACAAGCCTACGGGCAATATGAGCTGGCCATCATGGAAGACTGCCGCGCGTCGTTCCAGCGCGGCATGCAGGCAGTGCTGGCGACCAGCCATCCGGATATGGAGTGGTGGGTGGCGGAAACCGATCACGGCATCATGGGGGCCGTCCTGTTCTGCCATCCGGGCGCCACGCTGCCGGCACTGGACGGCAGCACCATCACCCTGACCCAGCCGGAAGCGCGGCTGCTGTCGGTCAGCCCGCAGGCGCGCGGCCTGGGCCTGGGCCGCACGCTGATGCAGATCTGCATCCAGCGCGCGCGCGATATCGGCGCGTCAACGCTGGTGGTGCGCACCATGCCGGAAATGGCATCGGCCATCCGGCTGTGCCAGCAGATGGGCTTCACCAAGCGCACCGAAGCCGGTGCGCGCACCGGCGCAATGGCCCGCCTGATCGACTATACCTACGCGATCCCGCCGGAAAACGCCACGGCGCCAGACGCGGCGCGGCCCTGATCAGTCCTGCGCGTCGCCCACCGAGGCGCGCCAGAGCAGCACTGCGGCCTGCGCCACGATGCCTTCCTGGCGCCCTTCGAAGCCCAGCTTCTCGTTGGTCTTGGCCTTGACGTTGCAACGCCCGCGCGCAATCCCCAGGTCCTCCGCCAGGTTCGCCACCATCGCCCCGATATGCGGCGCCAGCTTGGGCGCCTGCGCGATCACGGTGGCATCGACATTGCCGATTTCATAGCCCGCCTCGCGCACGCGGCGCGCGGCCTCGCGCAGCAGCACGCGGCTGTCGGCGCCGGCGAACTGCGCGTCGGTGTCGGGGAAATGGCGGCCGATATCGCCCAGCGCGGCCGCGCCGAAGAGCGCGTCGGTGACCGCGTGCAGCAGCGCATCCGCATCGGAATGGCCAAGCAGGCCGCGGTCGTGCGGAATCTCGACCCCGCCCAGGATCAGCTTGCGGCCGGGCACCAGCGCGTGGACGTCATAGCCCTGTCCCACCCGGATATCGAAAGGCATCATGCGGTCAGTCTCCTTTGCCATCGTTGCCCAGCAGCACTTCGGCCAGTGCGAAGTCCTCCGGGTAGGTCACCTTGAAATTGCGCAGCGAGCCGTTGACCAGCCGCGGATGCAGCCCCAGACGCTCGATCGCGCTGGCCTCGTCGGTCACCACCGCGCCGGCCGCCATGGCGTCCTGCAGCGCCTGGCGCAGCACGCCCAGGCGGAACATCTGCGGCGTCTGCGCCTGCCACAGGCCCTCGCGCGGCACCGTGGCGCCGATGCGGGCGTCGTCCTGGGCGCGCTTGAGCGTGTCGGGCACCGGCACCGCCAGGATGCCGCCGATGGCGGCGTCCGGGTCGTCGTCGCCATCGCTTTCCACCGCGCGCACCAGCGCGTGGATCATCGCGGGGGTCAGGCCCGGGCGCGCGGCATCGTGCACCAGCACCCAGTCGCTGTCGGTCGCGCCCAGCTGCGCCAGGTGGTGCAGCCCGGCCAGCACCGAGGCATGGCGGGTCTCGCCGCCGACAAAGGCGGTATCGAAGCGCAGCCCGGCAAAGGCGGCCGCGCCGAAGCGCGATTCCAGCGGCATGTCGTCGGGCGCCAGCACCAGCGCGGTGGCGTTGATGGCGTCGCACGCCGAGAACGCCGCCAGCGCGTACCAGATCATCGGCCGGCCGGCCACGGTCTGGTATTGCTTGGGAACGGCGCCGCCGGCGCGGCTGCCGGTACCGGCACAGGGAATCAGGGCAAAGCGGCGAGCGGGCACAGGATCGGCGTTGAGTGAAAGAGGCGCGGGCGCCTGCTGGCCAGCATGGCCAGCGGGACAACCGGTGCGCATTCTATAATACGGCCCTTGCCCGTCGCCATGCCGCGCCATTCCGCATTGACGCGTGCCCGGCAGGCGCCACGGGCCGTTGAGGTCCCCTGCTCCGACCCCCGCCCGCAATGCCGGCGGGGTGTCGTCGTTTTGAACGCCCCGCTGCCCACATGCCTGACGCCAAGCCCGCCTTCCCCTTTGTCAACCTGCCGCTGGTCAAGCCGGGGCTGCGCCACAGCGTGGCCGGGCTGCGCGGCTCGGCCGATGCGCTGGCTGTGGCCGCGTACGCTCGGCAGCACCGCGAGCGCGCGCCGATGCTGGCCGTGGTCTGCTCCCACGCCGTCGATGCCCAGCGCCTGGCCGAGGAAATCCCCTGGTTCGCGCCCGAACTGCGCGTGCGCCTGCTGCCCGACTGGGAAACACTGCCCTACGACAGCTTCTCGCCGCACCAGGACCTGGTGTCAGAGCGCCTGGCCACGCTGCACGACATCCAGACCGGGCAATGCGACGTGATGCTGGTGCCGGCCACCACCGCGCTGTACCGGCTGGCGCCGCCCGCGTTCCTGGCCGCCTACACCTTCTTCTTCAAGCAGGGCGAGCGGCTGGATGAAGCGGCGCTCAAGGCCCAGTTCACGCTGGCCGGCTACGAGCACGTCAGCGCGGTGATGCGCCCCGGCGAATACAGCGTGCGCGGCGGCCTGATCGACCTGTACCCGATGGGCTCGGCGCTGCCGTACCGGATCGACCTGTTCGGCGACGAGATCGAGACCATCCGCGCCTTCGACCCCGACACCCAGCGCAGCCTGTACCCGGTCAAGGAAGTGCGGCTGCTGCCCGGGCGCGAGTTCCCGCTCGACGAAGCCGCGCGCACCGCCTTCCGCGGCCGCTGGCGCGAGGTGTTCGAAGGCGACCCGACCAAGTCGCCGATCTACAAGGACATCGGCAACGGCGTGCCGTCGGCCGGCATCGAGTACTACCTGCCGCTGTTCTTCGAGCACAGCGCGACCGTGTTCGACTACCTGCCCGCCGATACGCAGCTCGCATTCGCCGGCAATGTCGACGAGGCCATCCGCCGCTTCTGGGCCGATACCACGCAGCGCTACAACTTCATGCGCCACGACCGCGAGCGCCCGCTGCTGCCGCCCGCGGACCTGTTCCTGTCCGAGGAGCAGTTCTTCGTCGCCGCCAAGCCGATGGCGCGCCTGGTGCTGCAGGCCGAAGCCAATGCGGACCAGGCGGCGTTCTCGGCCATCCTGCCCGACGTCGCGGTGAACCGCCGCGCCGATGATCCGCTGGTCAACCTGGAAGCACTGCTGCTCGACAAGCAGACCCGCGTGCTGATGTGCGCCGACTCGGCCGGGCGGCGCGAGACCCTGCTGCAGCTCTTTGCCGAAAGCGGCCTGCGCCCGCAGCCAGTGGACGACTTTGCCGCGTTCCTGGCCGGCGAAGCGCATTTCTCGATCGCGGTGGCGCCGCTGCAGAGCGGCTTTGCGCTGCCGCAGGGGCGGATCGCCTTTGTCACCGAGGCCGAGCTGTACGCCGGCACCGCGCGCCGCACCGGTCGCCGCAAGCAGGAGCAGGCCTCGGCCGTCGACTCGATGGTGCGCGACCTGGCCGAGCTGAAGATCGGCGACCCGGTGGTGCACAGCGAGCACGGCATCGGCCGCTACCAGGGCCTGGTCACGCTCGACATGGGCCAGGGCGACGAGGAATTCCTGCACCTGGACTACGACAAGGGCAGCAAGCTGTACGTGCCGGTGCACCAGCTGCATGTGATTTCGCGCTATTCCGGCGCCGATCCCGATACCGCGCCGCTGCACCACCTGGGCTCGGGCCAGTGGGACAAGGCCAAGCGCAAGGCAGCCCAGCAGATCCGCGACACCGCCGCCGAGCTGCTCAACCTGTACGCGCGCCGCGCCGCGCGCGAGGGCTTTGCCTTCCCGCTCTCGCCCAAGGACTACGAGACCTTCGCCGAAAGCTTCGGCTTCGAGGAAACGCCGGACCAGGCCGCCGCCATTGCCGCGGTGATCGCCGACATGACCTCGGGCAAGCCGATGGACCGGCTGGTGTGCGGCGACGTGGGCTTCGGCAAGACCGAGGTGGCGCTGCGCGCGGCCTTTGTCGCGGTGCTGGGCGGCAAGCAGGTGGCGATGCTGGCACCGACCACGCTGCTGGCCGAGCAGCATTTCCAGACGCTGTCAGACCGCTTTGCCGAATGGCCGGTGCGCATCGTCGAGCTGTCGCGCTTCAAGACCAAGAAAGAGATCGACGCGGCCATCAAGCAGATCAACGAAGGCACCGTCGACATCGTCATCGGCACCCACAAGATCCTGTCCGACCAGGTCAGGTTCGAGCGCCTGGGGCTGGTCATCATCGACGAAGAACACCGCTTCGGCGTGCGCCAGAAGGAGGCGCTGAAGACCCTGCGCGCCGAGGTCGACGTGCTGACCCTGACCGCCACGCCGATCCCGCGCACGCTGGGCATGGCGCTGGAAGGGCTGCGCGACTTTTCGGTGATCGCGACCGCGCCGCAGAAGCGGCTGGCGATCAAGACCTTCGTGCGGCGCGAGGAAGACGGCGTGATCCGCGAGGCTATCCTGCGCGAGCTCAAGCGCGGCGGCCAGGTCTACTTCCTGCACAACGAGGTCGAGACCATCGAGAACAAGCGCGCGCGGCTGGCCGAGCTGGTGCCGGAAGCGCGCATTGCCGTCGCGCACGGCCAGATGCATGAGCGCGAGCTGGAGCGCGTGATGCGCGACTTCGTCGCGCGCCGCGACAACATCCTGCTGTGCACCACCATCATCGAGACCGGCATCGACGTGCCGACCGCCAACACCATCCTGATCCACCGCTCGGACAAGTTCGGCCTGGCGCAACTGCACCAGCTGCGTGGCCGGGTCGGGCGCTCGCACCACCAGGCCTATGCCTACCTGCTGGTGCATGACGTCGAAGGCCTGACCAAGCAGGCGCAGCGCCGGCTCGAAGCGATCCAGCAGATGGAGGAACTGGGCTCGGGCTTCTACCTGGCCATGCACGACCTGGAAATCCGCGGCGCGGGCGAGGTGCTGGGCGACAAGCAGTCGGGCGAGATCCACGAGATCGGCTTCCAGCTCTACACCGACATGCTCAACGCCGCGGTCAAGGCGCTCAAGGCGGGCAAGGAGCCCGACCTGATGGCGCCGCTGGCCGCCACCACCGAGATCAACCTGGGCACGCCGGCGCTGCTGCCCAACGACTACTGCGCCGACGTGCACGAGCGGCTGTCGCTGTACAAGCGGCTGGCCAACTGCGAGACCGCCGAGCGCGTGGACGATATCCAGGAAGAGCTGATCGACCGCTTCGGCCGGCTGCCGGCGCAGGCGCAGGCGCTGGTCGAGACCCACCGGCTGCGCATCGCAGCGGCGCCGCTGGGCGTGCGCAAGATCGATGCGGGCGAGGTCACCATCAGCGTGCAGTTCGTGCCCAACCCGCCGATCGACGCGATGCGCATCATCGACCTGGTGCAGAAGAACCGCCATATCAAGCTGGCCGGGCAGGACAAGCTGCGCATCGAGGCCAAGATGCCGGACGTGGCGATCCGCGCGCAGACCATCAAGCACACGTTGCGGCAACTGGCCTAGCGTCCTGCATGGACGCGGCGCGCGGCCGGGTGTAGCATCGATTCCTTAACAAGTTAGCGATAACGCCCCCATGCCCGCCCAAGCCGCTTCCTCCCGCCAGCCCGTCACCGAAACCGCCGCGCGCGGCAGCGCGCTTGAATGGACCCAGCGGCTGGTCGCGTACGACACCACCAGCCGCAACTCCAACCTGGGCCTGATCGAGTCGGTGCGCGACCATTTCCTGGCCAAGGGGCTGAAGCCGCATCTGAGCTACAACCCGCAGCAGGACAAGGCCAACCTGTTCGTCACCGTGCCCGCCGCCGACGGCAACACCAACGGCGGCATCGTGCTCTCTGGCCATACCGACGTGGTGCCGGTGGACGGCCAGGACTGGACCACCGACCCGTTCAAGCCGGTGGTGCGCGACGACAAACTCTACGGCCGCGGCACCTGCGACATGAAAGGCTTTATCGGCACCAGCCTGTCGCTGCTGCCGGCCATCCTGCAGGCCAGCCTGCGCGAGCCGGTGCACTACGCGCTGTCCTTCGACGAAGAGATCGGCTGCATGGGCGCACCCTACCTGCTGGCCGAACTGCGCGACCGCGGCGTGACGCCCGGCGGCTGCATCGTCGGCGAACCCACCAGCATGCGCGTGATCGTCGCGCACAAGGGCATCAACGCCTACCGTTGCTGTGTCAGGGGCCAGGCCGCGCACTCGTCGCTGACGCCGCGCGGCGTCAATGCGATCGAATACGCCGCGCGCCTGATTTGTTTCATCCGCGACATCGCCGATGAGTTCAAGGCCAACGGCCCCTACGACCAGGCCTTCGACGTGCCCTACACCACCGCGCAGACCGGCACCATCCAGGGCGGCATCGCGCTGAACACCATCCCGGCACTATGCGAGTTCGTGTTCGAGTTCCGCAACCTGCCCGGCGTGGATCCCGAAGCCATCTACTCCCGCATCCAGGCCTACGCCAACGACGTGCTGCTGCCGAAGATGCGCGCCGAGCATGCCGACGCCGGCCTGACGCTGAGCAAGATCGCCGCAGCTCCGTCGCTGGACGTGGCCGAGCAGGAAGCCATCACGCAGCTGGTGCGCGCGCTGACTGCCGACCGCGACACCAACAAGGTGGCATATGGCACCGAGGCCGGCCTGTTCCAGCGCGCCGGCATTCCGGCCGTGGTGTGCGGGCCTGGCGATATCCAGCAGGCGCACAAGCCGGATGAGTTTGTTGCGCTGGAGCAGCTGGCTGCTTGCGAGGCGTTCCTGCACAAGGTGGTCGACAGCCTGCGCGTGGCGGACTGACAAGGTCGGCGCGGCTTTGTCGCTTGCACTTCGTCGATACGTCCGGATTCACCAAGAAGCCAACGTCCTGCCAGCATCAAACCAACAACAACGAAGGAGATCCTGCATGGCTGCACGTCAAACCGCATACCGTTCCACCACCCGCTTTGCCCTCGCCACCCTGGCGCTCGCCACCGGCCTGCTCTGCAACACCGCGCAGGCCCAGACGCAAGGCGCCGAAACCCTGCACGCCCAGATCGAAACCCGCGCCAAGGCCGTCGAGAAACAACTCATCGCGTGGCGCCGCGATATCCACCAGCATCCGGAACTGGGCAACTACGAGACGCGCACCGCCAAGCTGGTGGCCGACCACCTGCGCAAGCTCGGCATGGAAGTGAAGACGGGCGTGGCCAAGACCGGCGTGGTCGGCGTGCTCAAGGGCGGCAAGCCCGGTCCGGTGGTGGCGCTGCGCGCCGACATGGATGCGCTGCCGGTCAAGGAACGCGTGGACGTGCCGTTCGCGTCGAAGGCCAAGGGCCAGTACCTGGGCAAGGAAGTGGACGTGATGCACGCCTGCGGCCATGACACCCACGTGGCGATCCTGATGGCCACCGCCGAAGTGCTGGCCGGCATGAAGGACCAGCTGCCCGGCACGGTCAAGTTCATCTTCCAGCCGGCCGAGGAAAGCCCGGCCGACTTCGAACCCAATGGCTCCAACACCTGGGGCGCCAAGCAGATGGTGTCCGAGGGCGTGCTGGACAATCCCAAGGTCGACGCGATCTTCGGCCTGCACGTGAGCAGCGGCATCGAATCGGGCAAGCTGGGCTGGCGCAGCGGCCCCTCGATGGCGGCGGCCGACCAGTTCTGGATCGACATCAAGGGCCGCCAGACCCACGGCGCGCGGCCGTGGGGCGGGATCGACCCGATCGTGGTGGCATCGCAGATCGTGATGGGCCTGCAGACCATCCAGAGCCGCCAGGTCAACGCCATGCTGGAGCCGTCGGTGATCACCGTGGGCACCATCCACGGCGGCAACCGCATGAACATCGTGCCGGAGAAGGTCGAGATGATGGGCACCGTGCGCACCTATGACGAAGGCATGAAGAAGGACATCCATGCCCGCATGAAGCGCACCACCGAGGCCATCGCCACCAGCGCCGGCGCCGAGGCCAGCTTCCGCGTGGTGGAGCTGTATAACGCCACCATCAACCAGCCGGCCCTGACCGAGAAGATGGCGCCCACGCTGCAGCGCGTGGCCGGCGAAGGCAACTGGATGATCACGCCCAAGGCGACCGCGTCGGAGGACTTCTCGTTCTACCAGGAGAAGGTCCCGGGGCTGTTCTTCAACCTCGGGGTGACGCCCAAGGGCCAGGATGTGACCAAGGCGCCTTCCAACCACTCCCCTGAGTTCTATGTGGACGAGCCGGCGCTGATCAACGGCGTGCGCGCCCTGTCCAGCCTGACCGTGGACTACATGGTGATGGCGCAGCGCTGAGCGGCTCGCCCGGGGCGCTGCGGCGGGGCTACAATAGCGGTTTTGCCGCGTTGCAGCCCCGCGCGGCAAGCGCCCGATCTTCATCCGCCATGCCCCTGATCCTCCAGAGCACCGCCCCGCTTTCCCCAGCCGACCTCGACACCGCCCGCACCCTGGCCCGCGCCTCTGAACTGGTGCTGCGCAGCGACACCGTGGCCGCCGCCGAGGAATGCGCGCCGCTGACGCCGGCGCTGCGCGATGCGCTGGACGATTTCTGCGGCCCGCGCGCGATCGACTGGGCAGTGGTGCCCGCGGGGCGCAAGCTGTCCGACTTCCGCCTGGTGGCGATGGACATGGACTCGACCCTGATCACGATCGAGTGCATCGACGAGATCGCGGACTTCTGCGGCCTCAAGGCCGAGGTCTCGGCCATCACCGAAGCCGCCATGCGCGGCGAGATCACCGATTTCAACGAAAGCCTGCGCCGCCGCGTGGCCCTGCTCAAGGGGCTGGACGCCAGCGTGCTGGACCGCGTCTATGAAGAGCGCCTGCGGCTGTCGCCGGGCGCCGAGCGCATGCTGCAGACCGTGCAGGCGCTGGGCCTGCGCACGCTGCTGGTGTCGGGCGGCTTCGTGCATTTCACCGAGAAGCTCAAGGCACGGCTCCAGCTCGACGTGACCCGCGCCAATACGCTGGAGATCATCGACGGCAAGCTGACCGGCAATGTCGTCGGCGAGATCGTCAACGCCGACGTCAAGGCCCGCACCGTGCAGGAAGTCTGCGCCCGGATCGGCGCCACGGCGGACCAGGCCATTGTCATGGGTGATGGCTCCAACGACCTGAAGATGATGGCCGTGGCCGGCCTGTCGGTGGCCTTCCGGGCCAAGCCGGTGGTGCGCACGCAAGCCAGCGTCGCGTTCAACCACGTCGGGCTGGACGGCCTGCTGGCGCTGTTCCCGCACTGATCCCGGGCCGCGGCAAACGCGGCAATGCGCGCCGGGCGGCAAGCGCCCGGCCGGCCCCGTCCGCCCGGGGCGCCAGCGACTAATCGCAACAGCCAGCGCAAATCCTTCCACCAAGTGCAGATAAATCCCTACTGAGACGCAACGACTACTTAGCGCTTGCCTCTTCAAATGCGAATCATTACCATTAATGTTTCGTTTATCTGACATTTCCCCATGCAAGTTCTGGCTGCCCTTCTTGGCCTGGCTGCGGCTGCGTGCCTGTACCTGGCCGCGCCCAACCAGGTCCTGCTGCCGCCCGGCAGGGTCACGCAACCGCGTATGCTGGGCTGGCTGGGCCTGGCCCTGGTCATCGTCAGCACCTGGCTGTGGAGCACCACCGACGGCTGGCCCGTGGCCATTGCCGCCAGCCTGGTGACCGTGCCCTGCGCGCTGTCGGTATGGCCCTTCATCGGCACCCATGCCGCGCGCAAGCGCCGGGCAGCGCGGGAGCAACGGGCATGAGCGCAGACCAATCCGCGATGGGCACCAAATGGCTGGCCGGCGCGCTGCTCGGGCTGCCGCTGGCGGTGGCGCTGTGCACGCTGTTGATCCTGTGGCTGCCGGGCGGCTGGGAGACCGGCATCGTCGCGGCCGTGGTGGCCTGCCTGCCGGTGTGGGTGGCCATCATCAGCGCCAGCCTGCTGTTCCGTTCCAGCCGCACCGCCTGGATCTGGCTGGGTGGCGCCAACCTGCTCTGCTTCGGCGCGCTGTGGGTGTTGCGCCTGGCCGGCCTGGCGCCGGCTGCACTGGCCGTCCTGCCCGCCTCCTGAGAAAGCCCATCATGAAAACCGCAACCCTGCGCCTGTACCAGACGCTGCATACCTGGGTCGGCCTGATGGCCGGCTGGGCCTTGTTTATCGCCTTCTTTGCCGGGGCGGTCACCGTGTTCCACCACGAACTGCATGTATGGCAGTCGCCGTCGCGGCTCAAGGGCAGCGCGCCGGTCGAGGCCAAGGCCGACCCGGCCGCAGTCGACCGCTTCATGCAGAAGCTGGTCGCGATCCACCCCGAGGCCGCGGCCAGCTCATACGTGATCATGCCTTCGGAGGGCGAGCCCAATATCTCGGCCTACTGGCAGGACAAGGCCGGCGAGTGGCAGATGACCACTGACGCCCGCCTGGCAGGCGACGCCGCGATGCAGCGCGACACCTCGCGCGACCACGTGATCGGCGAGCTGTCGGCGTTCCTGAATAGCCTGCACTACTCGCTGGGGATCCCGGTCGGCGGCATCTATTTCATGGGCGCGATCTCGGTGCTGTACGGGCTGGCGCTGGTGTCGGGCGTGCTGCTGCACCTGCCGCGGCTGAAGAAGGACCTGTTCGCGGTGCGCCCCGGTCGCAACCTGAAGCGTTTCTGGATGGACACCCACAACGTGCTGGGCCTGTTCAGCCTGCCCTTCCACCTGGTCTTTGCCATCACCGGCGCACTGTTCTGCCTGTCGCTGGTGCTGATGATGGTGTTCAACACGCTGACCTTCGACGGCCGCCTGTTCGAGGCGGTACCCCGCGCCACCACCGCCGTGCCGGAAGTGGCCGCGGCCAACCGCGCGGTGCCGACCATGCCCACGGCAACGCTGATGCAGATCGCGCGCGAGCACGGCGGCGAGCGTTTCACGCCCGAGTCGTTCCGCTTCCAGCGCCATGGCGACGCCAACGCCGTGGTGGAGGTGCGCGGCACCAGCACGCAGGCCCTCGGCAACCTGGGCTCGGTCGGCATCCACGCCGCCAGCGGCGAGCCCAACGCGGGCCAGCTGACCGCCAACCAGACCGCCGGCACGCGCGACAGCAACCACGGGCTCTACAGCGCGCTGTACGCGCTGCATTTCGGCACCTTCGGCGAGTTGCCGGTGCGGCTGGTCTACCTGCTGGCCGGGCTGGCCGGCGCCTTCCTGTTCTATTCGGGCAACCTGCTGTGGATCGAGTCGCGGCGCAAGCTGCGCCAGGCCGAGCAGCCGCGCGTGCACCGGCTGCTGGCGCAGGGCACGGTCGGCGTGTGCATCGGCTGCTGCATCGGCGTGGCGCTGTGCTTCCCGGCCGCACTGCTGTGGCCGGAGCGCGCGGTGAGCTACACCTATTTCACGGTGTTTGGCCTGGCCTGTGCCTGGGCGCTGCTGCGCCCGCCGGTGCGCGCCGCGGTGGAATTGCTCTACGCCGCCGCGCTGGCCTCGCTGACGGTGCCGCTGGCGAACGCGCTCCTGACCGGCGACCACCTGCTGCACAGCATCCCCAGCGGGCACTGGATCATCGCGGGCTTCGATATCGGCGCGATCGCGCTGGCCGCGGGCTTTGTCGCCCTGGCCCGCGCCACGCAGCGCCGCGCGCGCAGCGGGCCGGCGGAGTCGGTCTGGGCGATGCCGCAGGCAGCCCGGGCAGCCCGGGCCGCCAGGCCCACCGCGAGCGCCAAGACCATGCCCAGCACGGATACGCCCTGAGCGCATGGCGCCCGCACGCAAAAACGGACGCAGCAGCGTCCGTTTTTGTTTCCCGGGCAGCGCCGGCCCGGCCGCTGCCCTACACTATCTCAGGCCAACAACATCGAGCCGACCACCATGGAATCGACCTTCCACCAGTTTTCCGAACTGTTCGCCCAACTCGGCCTGGCCTCCGACGAAGCCAGCATCCGCAGCTTTATCGGCACGCACGCCCCACTGCCCGACGATGTCGAACTGGCCGAGGCACCGTTCTGGACCCCCGCCCAGGCCACGCTGCTGCGCGACGAGCTGCTGGACGACGCCGACTGGGCCGAGGTCGTCGACCAGCTCAATCTCGCCCTGAGACAGCCGGCCTGAGGCCGCTTACGCGGCCAGCGTAGCCTCCAGCGCCTGGCGCAGGTCGGCGATCAGGTCGCGCGTGTCTTCCAGGCCGATATAAAGCCGCACCAGTTCGCCGCTATCCTGCCAGCCGGCCGGCGGCCATGTGCCCGCCGGCCGCATGCCCTGCACGTGGTACGGCACGGCCAGGCTGTGGGCGCCGCCCCAGGACCAGCCGATCGCAAACAGTTGCAGCGCCTCGACCAAGGCATCCACCTGCTGGCGCGTATAGCTTGCCCGCAGGATGATGGCAAAGAGCCCGCTGGCACCGGTGAAATCGCGCCGCCAGTTGGCGTGGCCCGGGCAGTCCGGCAGCGCCGGATGCAGCACGCGCGCAACCTCGGGCCGCTGGCGCAGCCACTCCGCCACTTCGCGGGCCGCACGGTCATGCGCGGCCAGGCGCACCGGCAGGCTCGGCAGCCCGCGCAGCACCAGGTGGCAGTCATCGGCGGAAACCCCCCAGCCCATCAGCATGCGGGTGCGCTTCAGGCGCTCATGCAGCGCATCGTCGCAGGTCAGCACCGCGCCCATCAGCACGTCGCTGCCGCCGGACTGGTACTTGGTCAGCGCCTGCACCGAGATGTCGATGCCCTTGTCGAACGGACGGAAGTAGATGCCGGCCGACCAGGTATTGTCGATCGCGGTCAGCACGCCTCGCGCCCTGGCCGCGGCGACGATGGCGTCGCTGTCGGGCACTTCCATGGTCACCGAACCGGGCGACTCCATCCAGATCAGGCGCGTATTCGGCCGGATCATCGCCGCCATCGCAGCAGCGTCCATCGGGTCGTAGTAGCGCACGGCCACGCCGAATTCGCGTGCCAGCCACTCGCCGTGGTCGCGGTTGGGGCCGTAGACGTTGTGCGGCACCAGCACGTCGTCGCCGCTCTTGAGCAGCGCGAAGTAGACCAGCGAGATCGCCGCCAGCCCCGACGGCTGCAGCAGCGTGTGGCGCGCGCCCTCCAGCAGCGCCAGGTGCTGGCACAGCGCCTCGCTGGTCGGCGTGGCGTGCAGGCCATAGCGCCAGTAGGTGGTGGCACCGTCGCCATGGGCGCGCAGTTCGGCCAGGTTGCGGAACACCACGGTGGAGCCGCGGTGCGTGGCGGGAGAAAACGAGGCAAAGCCGGTCGCGATCTCCAGCTCGGGCTGGACCGCAACGGTTTGCAGGTAATGGGCGGGCGACGCGGGCTTGCCGGATGGCGAATCGGACACGGCGGTTTCCTTGCTGGCTGCTGGCGGGCCACGGCGCGCTGCCGTGGCGGTATCGCCCAGGCAGAAGCGCGGCACGGTCAGGAATGAGACTCGATGAGCCTCCGAGCTTACCAGCAAATGCCGGCCGCGCCACCGGCGATGGCAACGGCGGGCACCAGGAAGTGGCTTACCAGCCGGAAATCGAGGACTTCGGCGGTGGCGGCGCGTAGGTGACGCCGCTGTTGGGTGTCATGTCGAACGGGGGGATCACGAGCACGCCCAGAGGGCGGATAAAGAACGGCAGCACGATGGCCGGGTTGAACGCGTCGGTCCAGGTGCCGCGCACGGCGCCGCTGGCGTCGATGCTGCCTTCCCAGTTGCCCGATACGCGGGTGCCGTCGTCGGACTCCTCCATCAGGAAAGCGCCGTCCTCCCACTCGCCGGCCAGCAGGCGCACACCGGCGCCACGGCCGGCGTATTCTCCGCGCACGCTGTCGCGCTCGTCAGGCTTGGGGCCCAGGCGCAACCGCACCGGCTGGTCGCCGACCTTGCCGACATAGACCGGCAGCGACGCATACTCCGGCCGCGGCGCCAGAGGTCTTGGCGCACCAGTGGAAAGCGAGGTGCCGCCGCGCCGGGCTTCGCCGTCGCGAATGGCCTGGTTGATGCCCAGGCCTTCCCCGCCGATCACCGGGCCAGTCGACAGCTCGGTGCCCGGCGCTGCCTGCACCGTGCCCGCCAGCGCGAGCACGGCGGCCAGGCCGAGCGTCCAGAGGTTCTTCGTCAGCGAAGCCAGGCGCAAGGCTAACCTCAGATACGCTCGAAGATGGCGGCAATGCCCTGCCCGCCGCCGATGCACATCGTCACCAGCGCGTAGCGGCCCTGCACGCGGTTCAGTTCATGCAGCGCCTTCACCGTGATCAGGGCACCGGTGGCGCCGATCGGGTGGCCCAGCGAGATGCCCGAGCCGTTCGGGTTGACCTTGGCCGGATCCAGGCCGAGCGCCTTGGTCACCGCGCACGCCTGTGCGGCAAAAGCTTCGTTGGCTTCGATCACGTCCAGGTCCGACACCTGCAGGCCGGCGCGCTCCAGCGCGATCTTCGTCGCCGGCACCGGGCCAATGCCCATGGTCTTCGGGTCCACGCCGGCATGGCCGTACGACACCAGGCGGGCCAGCGGCTTCAGGCCGCGGCGCTCGGCTTCGGCGCGCTCCATCATCACTACCGCGGCGGCGGCGTCGTTCAGGCCCGAAGCATTGCCTGCCGTGACCGTGCCGTTTTCCTTGACGAAGACCGGCCTGAGCTTGGTCATGTCGTCGATGGTGGCGTCATGGCGCACGTGCTCGTCGGTGTCGAAGGTAACGTCGCCCTTGCGGCCCTTGCTCACCACCGGGACGATCTGGTCCTTGAAGTAGCCGGCCTTGATCGCTGCCGAAGCGCGGCGATGCGATTCCAGCGCGGCCTCGTCCTGCTGCGCGCGCGAGATGTCGTATTCCTTGGCGACATTCTCGGCGGTCACGCCCATGTGGATGCGATGGAAGGGATCGTGCAGCGCACCCAGCATCATGTCGACCAGGCCGGCGTCGCCCATGCGTGCGCCCCAGCGCGCCGCCGGCGCCAGGTACGGGGCGCGGCTCATGCTTTCCGCGCCGCCGCCGATGGCGACGTCGGTATCGCCCAGCAGGATGGTCTGCGCGGCGCTGACGATGGCCTGCAGGCCCGAGCCGCACAGGCGGTTCACGGTCAGCGCGGGGGCGTTGATCGTCACCCCGCCGTTGACGGCCGCGACGCGGCCCAGATACATGTCGCGCGGCTCGGTCTGGATCACGTTGCCGAACACCACGTGGCCGACATCGTCGCCCGACACCTGCGCGCGCGCCAGCGCCTCGCGCACCACCAGTGCACCCAGCTCCGCCGGCGCCACATCCTTCAGGCTGCCGCCAAAGGTCCCGATCGCGGTACGGACACCGCCTACCACTACCACTTCACGCGTCATGACTTTGTCTCCATGAGGTTATGTTGCACCGCACAGTATAGCGGGACGCGGACGAAATCGAACGGGCGTACTTTTACCTAATCAACCCGTTTCAGACCTCGCCCCACAGGTCGTGGCCGTCGGCGCCGGTGATCTTCACCTCGACGAACTCGCCGGCGCGGTAGCGCTGGGAGTGGCGTTCCGGCGGCGCGATATAGACCAGGCCGTCGATTTCCGGCGCATCCGCGGACGAACGGCCGATGCCGCCATCCTGGTTGACCTCGTCCACCAGCACGCGCAGGGTCTGGCCGACCTTGCGCTGCAGGCGGCGTGCCGAGACCTCTTCGGCCACTTCCATGAAGCGGGCGCGGCGTTCCTCGCGCACCTCGTCGGGCAGCGCGCCCGGCAGGTCGTTGGCGGTGGCGCCCTCCACCGGCGAGTAGGCGAAGCAGCCGACGCGGTCCAGTTCGGCTTCGGCGATAAAGTCGAGCAAGGTCTGGAACTCCGCCTCGGTCTCGCCCGGGAAGCCGGCGATAAAGGTGCTGCGGATGGTCAGCTCAGGGCAGATCTCGCGCCAGGCGCGAATCCGGTCCATGGTCTTCTCGGCATTGGCCGGGCGCTTCATGCGCTTGAGCACGTCCGGGTGCGCGTGCTGCAGCGGCACATCGAGGTACGGCAGCACATGGCCTTGGGACATCAGCGGGATGATCTCGTCCACGTGCGGGTACGGGTAGACGTAGTGCAGGCGCACCCACGCACCGTACTGCGCGGCCAGCTCGCCGAGCGCCGCCACCAGTTCGGTCATGCGGGTCTTGAGCGGGCGGCCGTTCCAGAAGCCGGTGCGGTACTTGACGTCGACGCCGTAGGCACTGGTGTCCTGCGAGATCACCAGCAATTCCTTGACGCCGGCCTTGAACAGGTTCTCGGCCTCCAGCATGACCTCGGCCACCGGGCGCGACACCAGGTCGCCGCGCATCGACGGGATGATGCAGAACGAGCAACGGTGGTTGCAGCCCTCGGAGATCTTCAGGTAGGCGTAATGCTTGGGCGTCAGCTTGATGCCGGCGGCCGGCACCAGGTCGGTGAACGGGTCATGCGGCTTGGGCAGGTGCGTGTGCACCGCCTGCATCACCTCGCCCAGCGCATGCGGGCCGGTCACGGCCAGCACCTTGGGGTGCACCGACGACACGATGTCGTGGCCCGCCGCATCCTTCTTCGCACCCAGGCAGCCGGTGACGATGACCTTGCCGTTCTCGGTCAGGGCCTCGCCGATGGCGTCCAGGCTCTCCTGCACGGCCTCGTCGATAAAGCCGCAGGTATTGACCACGACCAGGTCGGCGCCGTCATAGGTGCCGCTGATGGCGTAGCCCTCGGCGCGCAGCTGGGTGATGATCTGCTCGGAGTCGACCAGGGCCTTGGGGCAGCCAAGGGAAACGAATCCCACACGCGGACTATGGTCTTTCTGGGTCATTGATTCTGAAGGGTTTTTCACAGTGCAATCCGAATGTGGGGGCGGGCGCGGCGGAATATGCGGGGACAAGGCCGGCAGCCGGTGAGCCAATCGCGCATTTTAACCGTTTGCCATGAATTCTCGGCGCCTGACTCCACACATGTGGCCCAGGCTGCGTCATTCCGGCGCGGTCGCGGCTCCCGGCAGGCCTTCCAGGACCCGCTCTATCTCCAGCGAGTCCTGCATGCGCCGGATGGCCGCATGCAGTTCGGCGGCCTGTGGCCAGGTCCGCTTGAGATAGCTGAGCCACAGTTTCACGCGCCCATGCTCATGGCACGAGGCGATACGGGCATGCAGCTTTTTCAGGTAGGTGGCGATCTGGCGCAGCACCAGCGGCCACTCCTGGTCCGACGGCGAACTGTCCATCAGCCCGCGAATGCGCAAGGCCAGGAAAGGATCGGACACGGCGCCGCGCCCGATCATCACGTCGGCGCAACCGCTGACGGCCCGGCAACGCTCCCAGTCGGCGACGGTCCAGACATCTCCGTTGGCAATCACCGGCACGTCCACCGCCGCCGCAATGCGCGCGATCCAGTCCCAGTGGGCCGGCGGCCGGTAGCCATGGTCCCGCGTCCGGGCATGCACGACGAGCGAAGCCGCGCCGCCTTCGGCCAGCGCCGTGGCGCAATCAATGGCCAGCGAGGTATCGGACACGCCCAGCCGCATTTTTGCCGTCACGGCGATATGGGCCGGCACCGCCGCGCGCACGGACGCAACGATCCGGTTCAACAACTCAGGGTTCGTCAGCAGCATGGCGCCGCCGCCATGCCGGTTGACGACCTTGGCGGGACAGCCGAAGTTCAGGTCGATGCCATGCGGCGACAAGGTCGCGGCATAGGCCGCATTGCGCGCCAGCCATTCCGGATCGCTGCCGAGCAACTGGATCACCATCGGCGTGCCGCTGCGGGTATAGCCGCCGGCGAGGATTTCGGGCGTATCGCGCTCGTAGACGCGGGCTGGAAGCAACGAACCCGTCACTCGGACGAACTCGGACACACAGCCGTCGTAGCCGCCGGTGTCGGTCAGCACGTCGCGCAAGACGTAGTCGGCAAGCCCTTCCATGGGGGCCAGGAACAGCCGGCTCATGGCGAAGCCTTCACCGAAGCGGAGAGCCGGGCCTTAAAGGCCGGACGAGCAAATTGGATAACGGAGGGCATGGGGTTTCGCGCACAAAAGGCGAGTCCACACTGAGCCGCCGCTGGAAGAAAGTTGCGTGATTGCGTGCGCCTGGGGGACGCAGACCGCGCATTCTACCTGCTTTGCGTCTGCCCACGGCTCGGGCTACCGCATCTAATTTCAGCAACGCGGCGAGGTACAAGACCGCTTGCTGAATGGGAACCCCGGCGACGTTAAAGCCCTTGGCGGTGGGATCAGCGAAATGCGCGTGGATCAAGTCGACCCGGCACGCTGATTTGGAAAGAGCACACAATCTGGCGGCCAATCTTGATCTGGAGTGAGCCATGAAAGAACCAACCCGCCCTTGGGACTCCACTGAGCATCTGAGGAACGAGCAGGAGATCGCCGCCTACCTGGATGCCTGCCTGGCCGAGGCCGGCGACGACGATCGATTCATTGCCTACGCGCTCGGCGTGGTGGCACGCGCGCGCGCCATGACGCGACTGGCGCGCGAAACGGGGCTTTCGCGCGAAAGCCTCTACCGCTCGCTGTCAGGCGAAGGCAATCCGGAGTTCGGGACGATCTGGAAGGTGATGCGGGCGCTGGGCATCGGCCTGCATGCGAGCGCTGGCTGAGTGCCAGCCAGCGTGCGGGATATGCGGCGGACCGGGGCCCGCCGCTGCCGGTGTCTTACTTCTTGTCCGGCTGGTTGAACGGGAACGTCCCGAACATATTCTTGGCCTGGCTTTGCATCTGCTCCTGCATCTGCACGAACAGGTTCTTGCTCTGCTCGATGTAGTTGCTCATCATGCCCTGCATCATCGGGCCCTGCATGTTCATGAACTGCGACCACATGTCGGGGCTGAAGGTTTCGCCGGAATACAGGCCCTTGGAGTTCTCGGCCAGCTTGTTCTGGATGTCGATGAAGGCCTGGATGTTCTTTTCCAGGTAGGTGCCCATCATGCCTTGCATGGCATGGCCGTAGAAGCGGATGATCTGCGACAGCATCGCGCTGGAGAACATCGGCACGCCGCCCGTTTCTTCTTCCAGGATGATCTGCAGCAAGATGCTGCGGGTCAGTTCGTCACCAGACTTGGCGTCGACGACCTTGAATTCTTCTGAATCCATGACCAGCTGCTTGACGTCGGCCAGGGTGATGTAGGTGCTGGTCTGGGTGTCGTAGAGCCTGCGGTTCGGATACTTTTTGATCAGTCGCTCTGCGCCTTTTTTGGTCGTGGCCATCGGTGCTCTGTCCTTGTGTCATCGCTGTTTGCGCGCTGCTGCACCGCATGGGGTGCAGTGCGCAAATCGGTATCGCCCGCGCCATCTGCTTGTTGTCGTGCCGGCCATCTGGTGGCCCGTTCGCGCATGGCTGCGCGTGGCGGCCTGCAACCTCGCCCCCGCGAGGGCCGCGCTGCACGAACATGGTGCTGGCTGCGCCGCTGCCCTGATTCTATGCCCAACAAGGCACTAAGAAAAGCGACCGGGCTTAAGGAAAACCCGGTGAATTGGCGCAAAAAGGGAGGAATGCCGCGCTGGCAGAAACGATTCGCGGGCCTTGACGGCCCGCGAAACGGGCGGCGAAACGAAGCGCCCGCCGCCTTGTGCGCCGCGCTGGCTGCACCGCAATACGCGGGCGCCAGCGCCGGCTGCCGACTGGTTGAACCAGGCCGGCAGGTCAGCCCATATGCAGGCCGCCGTTGAGCGAGAAGTCGGCGCCGGTCGAGAAACCGGACTCCTCCGACGACAACCAGGCGCAGATCGAGGCGATCTCTTCCGGCAGGCCCAGGCGCTTGACCGGAATGGTCGCGACGATCTTGTCGAGCACGTCCTGGCGGATCGCCTTGACCATGTCGGTGGCGATATAGCCCGGAGAAACCGTGTTGACGGTCACGCCCTTGGTCGCCACTTCCTGCGCCAGCGCCATGGTGAAGCCATGCAGGCCGGCCTTGGCGGTGGAGTAGTTGGTCTGGCCGAACTGGCCCTTCTGCCCGTTCACCGACGAGATGTTGACGATGCGGCCCCAGCCACGGTCGGCCATGCCGTCGATCACCTGCTTGGTGACGTTGAACAGCGAGGTCAGGTTGGTGTCGATCACCGCATCCCAGTCGGCGCGGGTCATCTTGCGGAACACTACGTCGCGGGTGATACCGGCGTTGTTGATCAGCACATCGACCTCGCCGACCTCGGACTTGACCTTGTCGAATGCGGTCTTGGTCGAGTCCCAGTCAGCCACATTGCCTTCCGAGGCAATGAAATCGAAGCCCAGGGCCTTCTGCTGCTCCAGCCACTTTTCGCGGCGCGGCGAGTTGGGGCCGCAACCGGCCACCACACGAAAGCCATCCTTGGCCAGTCGCTGGCAAATGGCGGTTCCGATACCACCCATGCCGCCGGTCACATACGCAATGCGCTGAGTCATGTCCACTCCTTGATTGGCTCTTCGTTATCGTCGCCGGGTCCGCGCCAACCGCGCGCGGCCCCGGAAAACCCCTTCCTTATTTGCGCTCGACTGCCAGCGCCACGCCCATGCCGCCGCCGATGCACAGCGAGGCCAGGCCCTTCTTCGCGTCACGGCGCTTCATCTCGTGCAGCAGCGTCACCAGGATACGGCAGCCCGACGCGCCGATCGGGTGGCCGATGGCGATGGCGCCGCCGTTCACGTTGACCTTGGAGGTGTCCCAGCCCATCTGCTGGTGCACCGCCAGCGCCTGCGCGGCGAAGGCCTCGTTGATCTCCATCAGGTCCAGGTCCTGCGGGGTCCACTCGGCGCGCGACAGGGCGCGCTTGGAGGCCGGCACCGGGCCCATGCCCATCACCTTGGGATCGACACCGGCGTTGGCATAGCTCTTGATCGTGGCCAGCGGGGTCAGGCCCAGTTCCTTGGCCTTGGCCGCCGACATCACCACCACCGCGGCGGCGCCGTCGTTCAGGCCCGAGGCGTTGGCCGCGGTCACCGTGCCGGCCTTGTCGAAGGCGGGCTTGAGGCCGGACATGCTGTCCAGCGTGGCGCCCTGGCGCACGAACTCGTCGGTCTTGAAGGCCACCGGGTCGCCCTTGCGCTGCGGGATCAGCACCGGGACGATCTCTTCGTCAAACTTGCCGGCCTTCTGCGCGGCTTCGGCCTTGTTCTGCGAACCGACGGCGAACTCATCCTGCGCCTCGCGCGTGATGCCGTATTCCTTGGCCACGTTCTCGGCGGTGATACCCATGTGGTACTGGTTGTACACGTCCCACAGGCCGTCGACGATCATGGTGTCGATCAGCTTGGCATCGCCCATGCGGAAACCGTCGCGCGAGCCCGGCAGCACGTGCGGGGCGGCGCTCATGTTTTCCTGGCCGCCGGCCACCACGATCTCGGCGTCGCCCGCCATGATCGCGTTGGCGGCCAGCATCACGGCCTTCAGGCCCGAGCCGCACACCTTGTTGATGGTCATGGCCGGCACCATCGCCGGCAGGCCGGCCTTGATCGCGGCCTGGCGTGCGGGGTTCTGGCCCGAACCGGCGGTCAGCACCTGGCCCATGATGACTTCGCTCACCTGCTCCGGCTTGACGCCGGCGCGCTCCAGCGCGGCCTTGATGACCACGGCACCCAGTTCCGGTGCCGGGATCTTGGCCAGCGAGCCGCCAAACTTGCCGACCGCGGTGCGGGCGGCGGATACGATGACAACGTCAGTCATTGTGTAGTCCTTTCAATGGAAACGGGAGGGAACCTGCAGGCCTGCCGGCGCCGTGCATGACGCACGCCGGCACTCATGCAAGCGTCATGCCTTGGCTTTGACGTATCGCCCAGGCGCGGGTTCGATCGCGCGATAGCGCGCATTGCCATAGTTGGCGGGCGCGGCGCGTTTCGCGCCGGCCTGCCCGGCCAGCCATGCGGTCCAGTCCGGCCACCAGCTGCCGTGATGCTCGGTGGCGCCGGCCAGCCATTGCTGCGGCGACTCCGGCAACGCATCGTTGGTCCAGTGGCTGCGCTTGTTCTTGGCCGGCGGGTTGATCACACCGGCGATATGGCCCGACGCACCCAGCACGAAGCGCAGCTTGTTCGCCAGCAGCGCGGTCGAGGCATAGGCCGCGGTCCACGGCACGATATGGTCTTCGCGCGAGCCGTAGATGTAGGTCGGCACGTCGATGCTGGCCAGGTCCACCGGCACGCCGCACACAGTCAGCTTGCCCGGCACCTTGAGCTCGTTCTGCAGGTAGGTGTGGCGCAGGTACCAGCAGTACCACGGCCCCGGCAGGTTGGTGGCGTCGCCGTTCCAGAACAGCAGGTCGAACGGCACCGGCGTGTTGCCCTTCAGGTAGTTGTCGACCACGTAGTTCCACACCAGGTCGTTCGGGCGCAGGAACGAGAAGGTGTTGGCCAGCTCAAGGCCACGCAGCAGCGCGCACGGCGCGCCGGCGGCGCCGCCCAGCGTGGCCTCGCGCAGCTGCACATGGCCCTCGTCGACAAAGACGTCGAGGATGCCGGTGTCGGCAAAGTCCAGCAGCGTGGTCAGCAGCGTGACGCTTGCGGCCGGGTGCTCGCCGCGCGCGGCCAGCACCGCCAGCGCGGTCGAGACAATGGTGCCGCCCACGCAGAAGCCGAGCACGTTGATCTTGTCCTGGCCGCTGATGTCGCGCGCGACTTCGATGGCGCGGATGGCCGCGTGCTCGATGTAGTCGTCCCAGGTGCTGCCGGCCATGCTGGCGTCCGGATTGCGCCACGACACCAGGAACACCGTATGTCCCTGCTCCACCACATGGCGCACCAGCGAGCTCTCCGGCTGCAGGTCCAGGATGTAGTACTTGTTGATGCACGGCGGCACCATCAGCAGCGGGCGCACGTGCACCTTGTCGGTCAGCGGCTTGTACTGCAACAGCTGGAAGTACTCGTTCTCGAAAACCACGGCGCCTTCGGTCACCGCGACATTGCGGCCGACCTCAAACGCGCTCTCGTCGGTCTGCGAGATCTTGCCGCGCGTCAGGTCTTCCATCATGTTGCGCACGCCGGCACGCAGCGATTCGCCGCCCGACTCGATCAGCAGGCGCTGCGCCTCGGGATTGGTGGCAAGGAAGTTGGCGGGCGACATCGCATCCACCCATTGCGAGATCGCGAAGCGGATGCGCTGGCGCGTCTTGGCATCGGCCTCGACGGCATCGGCCAGCTCGGTCAAGGCGCGCGCATTGAGCAGATAGAACGCGGCAGCGAAGCGATATGGGAGGTTGGTGCGCCATGCGTCGCCGGCGAAGCGCCGGTCGTGCAGCGGACCGGTGGCCTCGGCCTTGCCCTCGGCCATGGCCTGCCACAGGGCTGAGAAGTCCTTCATGTAGCGCTGCTGGATATCACCGAGCTGCGCCGGCGCGATCTTGACGCCTGCCAGCGCATCCAGGCCCGGAATGCCGGACGCGGCCGCGTGGCCGTTGCCTTCAGTGCCCTGCCACTGGTGGGACCATTCCAGCCATGTGGCTGGATCGAATGGCCCCGGCGTGAACTTGAATGGTTGGGACTTGCCTTCCTGAGTGGAAGCTGCCGCGCCTTTGCCGGTCGCCATGATTTGATTGTCTCTCTGCCGTCACTATTCGAACCGGCTCCGGGCATTGCCCTGGCCGGCACTTTGCATGGGGAGATGCTATCCGAATGGACCCGGCTTGCGCCTCCCCCAAAGCGGGAGGGTCTGCCGGCACATCTGCCCTGGAACTGGCGGGAAGCCCTCGACCGCACCTGCTGCGGCCGTGGCTTGCGTCCATTCCGATAGCGGCTCCCCTTTTATCCGGCAAGCGCGACATCCTCGCATGGCAACGCCATGCGCTATGCTTGCCGGAGAAACCTGGGAATCGTCAGCGATTCCGAGACATTTGAGCCCATTGTTGCCTTGCAACGCACGCGCTGTCAATGCGGGAATCCGCCTCGGCGCTGCGCGCTTCCCGACCTACCGGACGGTATGCAGCGCTCGCATCTGCCGAGGCCACAGAGCATAGGCGAGAAGGATGAATTTTTGATGTACATCGTGGCCATTGGCTGGCTCTACGTGGCGCTGATGATGGCGATCACCGAGCACAACGTGGTGGCAGGGGTTGCCACCTTCCTGATATATGGCGTGGCACCGGTGGCGCTGGTGCTCTACATCATGGGCACGCCCGGCCGGCGCCGGCGCAAGGCCGAAGCCGAGCGCGCGCAGGCGGCCAGGGGCCAGGACGAGTGAGGCAGCGGCGGGCTCAGTCCGCCAGCCAGACCAGGCTGGCCATGCGGCCGGTCACGCCGTCGCGCCGATAGGAGTAGAAGCGACCGGCGTCGGCCACGGTGCAGGCGTCGCCGCCGTAGACCTCGGTGCAGCCGGCGCGCGCCAGCCGCGTGCGCGCCAGCGCATAGATGTCGGCAAGGTACTTGCCCGGGGCACCAGGGCGGAACGCTGCGGCAACCGCGGCCTGCTCATCGGCGCGTGCCTGGGCCAGGAAGGCATCGCGCACTTCGGCACCCACCTCGAACGCATCGGGGCCGATGGCCGGCCCCAGCCATGCCAGCCAGCGCGCGGCGCCGGCAGCGGCCTGCATCCGTGACAGCGTGGCTTCGATCACGCCGCTGCACAGGCCGCGCCAGCCCGCATGCGCCGCGCCCACCACCATACCCTGCGCATCGCACAGCAGCACCGGCAGGCAATCCGCCGTCATCACGGCGCAGACGTGGCCGGGTGCCAGCGCCAGGCTCGCGTCGGCCTGGGCCCCGGGCGCGCCCGGGGCCGCAACATGGTCGACCGTGGCCACCGCGCAGCCATGCACCTGCTCCAGCCATTGCGGCATCGACGGCAGGCACGCGGCCAGCCGCGCACGGTTGCGCGCCACGTTGGCGGGGTCGTCGCCAACGTGGGTGCCCAGGTTCAGGCCGCCCGGGGCACCGCCGGCAAGCCCGTACGGGCCCTTGCTGACACCGCCCTGGCGCGTGGTTGACAACGCGCGCACACGCGCCGGCGCGGGCCAGTCAGGGACCAGCCAGGCGCGATCAGGCGCTGCGCTCATCGTCATCGTCGTCACCGTCTTCGTCATCACCGGCGTATTCCCAGTGGGCCTCGCCGCCTTCCCAGACTTCGTCCCAGCCTTCTTCTTCCTCGTCGGCCTGCGCGCTGTCAAAATCCAGCGCATCGATCAGCGCCTGCAGGTCTTGCGGCGGCTGCGCGGTCCAGGACATGCGCTTGCCGGTGGCCGGATGCACCAGGCCGAGCTGGTACGCATGCAGCGCCTGGCGCTCATACGGCACCGGCAGCGGTGCGCGGACTGCCGGGCGCTGCCCGCGCTGCGTGGCGCGGAAGTAGACCGGGTCGCCCACCAGCGGGTGGCCGATCGACTCGAAATGCACGCGGATCTGGTGCGTGCGGCCGGTCTCCAGCTTGCACATCACCATCGACACGAAGCCCCGCCCCAGCGGCACCGTGGCCAGCGTGCGGAAATGCGTGCGCGACGGCTTGCCGCTGGCGGTATGCACGACCGCCATGCGCGTGCGCTCGCGCGGGTCGCGGCCGATGGGCGCGTCGATGGTGCCCTCGTCATAGGTGCGGCCCCACACCAGCGCGATATAGGTGCGCTTGACCGTGCGCGCCTGCAGCTGGCGCACCAGGTCGGTCTGCGCGGTGAGCGAGCGCGCCACCACCATCAGGCCGGAGGTTTCCTTGTCGAGCCGGTGCACGATGCCCGCGCGCGGCAGCGACGCTGCGGCGGGGTCGCGGTGCAGCAACCCGTTAAGCACGGTGCCGCTCCAGTTGCCGGCTGCCGGATGCACCACCAGCCCGGCGGGCTTGTTGATCACCAGCAGGGTGTCGTCTTCATAGACCACGTCCAGCGGCACGTCCTCGGGCGAGAAAGCGGACGATTCCGGCGCGGCCTGCGGCTGGATCTCGATGCGGTTGCCCATCTGCACCGCGTCGCGCGGCCGGCGCACGTGGCCGTCGACGCGCACCGCACCGCTTTCGATCCACTGCTGCAGGCGGCTGCGTGAAAACTCGCTGAAGTGACGCGCGAGCAATTTATCGAGCCGCTCGCCATGCGAGGCGCTGTCCACCTCCAGCGACAGGGTCACGGCCGGCTCGGCAGCCGGCGCGCCGCCGGGCGGCGCCTCGGCAAGGTCTTCAAATTCCTCTGGATGGGCCTCGAAATCGGCCACGGACGCGGCTGCGCGCACCCGTTCTGGTGGAAGTCCTCCCACGCCAGCTCCTGCTTCGGGGTTGGGCTGGGGGCTTGGGCTATAATGCTTGACGCTATTTTTCTTCATCCGGGATACGATTGCCCATGCAATTGCAGAGCATGAAACGCGCGCGCTGGCGCACGACAATTGGAGCGGTTCTGCTCGCAGGCGGCTGCGTCATGCTGTCTGCATGCGGCCTGCTGGCGGACCAACCCGACGAGACCGCAGGCTGGTCGGCCAACAAATTATATTCGGAAGCCAAGGATGCGCTGGATGGCGGCGACTACACGCGTGCCGTCAAGCTGTATGAAAAGCTCGAAGGCCGCTATCCGTTTGGGCGCTATGCACAGCAGGCCCAGATCGATACCGCCTACGCCAACTACAAGGATGGTGAAACGGCAGCAGCCCTGGCTGCGGTGGACCGCTTCATCCAGCTGCACCCGAACCATCCCAATATCGATTACGCCTACTACCTCAAGGGCCTGATCAACTTCAACGACAACCTGGGCTGGCTGGGCCGCTTCTCGGGCCAGGACCTGAGCGAGCGCGACCCCAAGGCCGCGCGTGCCGCCTATGACGCGTTCAATACGCTGATCACGCGCTACCCGGAAAGCAAGTACACCCCCGACGCCACGCTGCGCATGCAGTACATCGTCAACTCGCTGGCCCAGCACGAAGTGCACGCTGCGCGCTACTACTACCGGCGCGGCGCGTACCTCGCCGCCGTCAACCGCGCCCAGCAGGCGCTGAAGGACTACGACGGCGCCCCGGCCAACGAAGAAGCGCTGTACATCATGGTCCGTTCATATGACGCGATGGGAATGAAGGACCTGCGCGACGACACCGCACGCGTGATGGAGCGCAATTTCCCGGACAGCGATTTCATCAAGTACGGCGCGCGCCGCAAGGACAAGTCCTGGTGGGAAGTGTTCTGACGCCGGCTGGCCAGCGGCCATAAAAAACGGGACGTATCGGAGGATACGTCCCGTTTTTCTTTTTCCGGCACCTGTAGCGATCAGTCCGCTGCCGCGGCCTCCTTGCCGGGACCGCGCAGCGACTCCAGGAACCGCACCACCGTCGCTGCCTCACGCGTGCGCGTGAACGGCGGCAGGCTTTGCCAGATCTGCCGGCCATAGGGCTTCTCGACCAGCCGCGTATCGAAGATCGCCAGCACGCCGCGGTCCGATTCCGAACGGATCAACCGCCCCGCCCCCTGCTTGAGCGTGATCACCGCATGCGGCAGCTGGTGCACGGCAAACGGGCTCAGGCCCTTCTTCTGCAGCACTTCCATGCGCGCGGCCAGCACCGGGTCGTCGGGCGGCGCGAACGGCAGCTTGTCGATGATCACCAGCGACAGCGCCTCGCCGCGCACATCCACGCCCTCCCAGAAGCTCTGGCTTCCGACCAGCACCGCGTTGCCCAGCTCGCGGAAGCGGTCCAGCAATTCGGTGCGGCTGGCCTGGCCCTGCACCAGCAGCGGCAGGTTCAGGCCGCGCTCGGCAAACGCGTCATAGAGCAGGTCCGAGGCACGCTGCACCGCGCGCAGCGTGGTGCACAGCAGGAAGGTGCGTCCGCCGGCGGCCTCGATCAGCGGCAATGCCGCCTGCACCACCGCGTCGGTGAACTGCGGCGACTGCGGCTGCGGCATATCGCGCGGCACATAGAGCAGCCCCTGCTTCGCGTAATCGAACGGGCTGGGCAGCGTCAGCGAGCGGTCCTTGTCGAGCCCCAGCTGCGCCGCGTAGTGGGTGAAATTCCCCTTCACCGACAGCGTCGCCGAGGTGAAAACCCAGGCGCGCGGCTGGCCGTCGCGCTGGCGCGTGAAGATCGGCGCGATCGACAGCGGCGTGCGGTGCAGTTGCACGGTATGCGAGAACACCTCGACCCAGCGCACGGTTTCAGGGCCGGCGGGCAGCGCCGGCGCGGCTTCGCCTTCGCCCTCGGTCGGCTGCGGTGCCGGCGCGGGCGCGGCATCGGCGCGCCACGCGGCCAGCTTGTTGGCCAGCTCCAGCGCGCGGCGGTGGCATTGCTGCAGCGATTCGGCACGCTCGGCCTGGCTTTCGAGCATCTCGACGAAGTCTGACAGGGCCTCGTCCAGCGCATCGAGCGTTTCGTTGAAAGGCTCGGCGATACGGCGGTCGGCCTCGATCTGGCCCAGCGCCAGCCGCGCATTGTCCTTGCTGAAGGCCAGGCGCAGGTCGCGCGCGGCGCGCTCCAGCGGCGCGGCCAGCGCAACCCAGTCCACCGCATCGCGCGCGTGCGACAGGCCTTCGGCCACGGTATCGCGGGCGATTTCCAGCAGCTGGCTGGTGGACAGCGTCTCGCCGAAGAACAGCGTGGCGGTCTCGGGCAGCTGGTGGGCTTCGTCGAAGATCACGGTGTTGGCGGCCGGCAGCAGTTCCGCCATGCCGGTGTCGCGCAGCACCACGTCGGCAAAGAACAGGTGATGGTTGACCACCACCACGTCGGCCTGCTGCGCTTCCTTGCGCGCGCGCATCACAAAGCATTCCTTGTAATGCGGGCATTCCGATCCCAGGCAGTTGTCGCGCGTGGAGGTCACCAGCTGCCATACCGGCGCGTTCTCGGGAACGGACGCCAGCTCGGCCTTGTCGCCGGTGGAGGTTTCCTTGATGAAGCGGCCGATGTCGCGCAGCCACGCCGCATCCTGGCGCGACGCCAGGCGGCCGTTGGCCTGCGCGCGTTCCAGGTGGTAGTGGCAGACGTAGTTGGCGCGGCCCTTGAGCAGCGCCACCGAGACCGGCACGTTCAGCGCATGGCGCACGGTGGGGATGTCGCGCAGGAAGAGCTGGTCCTGCAGGTTCTTGGTGCCGGTCGACAGGATCACCTTGCCGCCCCACAGCATCGCCGGCACCAGGTAGGCGTAGGTCTTGCCGGTGCCGGTGCCCGCTTCGACGATGACGGAATCGTTCTGCACGATCGCGTCGGCGACGGCCTCGGCCATCTTGTGCTGCGAGGCGCGCGGCCGGTAGCCGGGAATCGCCTGGGCCAGCGTGCCGGTATCGGCAAAGATGGTGGCCAGTTCCGCGCCGCGGCTGGCGACGTCGTCGGCGGGCGCGGCAGGCGCGGGCGACCCGGCGTCGGTCAGGCTGACGGCTTCGGACGGCTCAGTAGATTCTGGAAGATCGGACAAGGCAGGGGGAGAATGTTGTATGGGCCGCCGGACAGCGCCGGCGGCGATCGGCAAACCTGGCGCGGATGCGCTCAGGCCGGCACGTCGGGTTCGAGCTGCAGCTGCAGCAGCGTGATGGCGTCCTTCAGCTTGAGGCGGCGCTTCTTCAGCCGGCGCAGCTGCAGTTCGTCATGGACGGCATCGCTGGCAAGCCGGTCGATCAGGAAATCCAGGTCGCGGTGCTCGATCTGCAACTCCATGATGCGCCGCTCCAGGGTATTCAGGTTGCTGTCCATCTATGCCTCCGCTGCGCAGTCACGGTGCCGGACCTCAAAAGCCGAACGGGCGCGGCGCCGATGCCTGCCCCTGTTGCTCCTTCGCCTTGGCGCGGCGCTCTTCCAGCTCCTTCTGGCGCCGTTCGAGGTCGCGCTGCTTGGCCTCGTATGCCTTGACATTCTCCTGCCGCTGGCGGGCCTGCTCGGCGCCCTTCTGCTGGGCCTCCTGCATGCGGGCATCGAAGTCAGACTGCTTCTTTTCGTACGCCTGCGCATTGGCGGCACGCTGCGGCGCCTCGCCCTGGCGCTGCGCCTCGCGCAGCTGCTGTTCCTGCTGCTTCTTCTGGAAGGCCTCGCGGCTGGACTGCTCGCTGGCCGAGCGCTTCGGCTGGCTGGCCTCGAACTCGGCGTTGCGCAGCGCCTGTTCGCGGTCGCGCTCGGCGGCGCGGTAGGCGCGTTCGGCCTCGCCTACCTCCAGTTCGCGCTTGCGCAGCACCTGCAGCTCCTCGCGCTGGACTTCCTTGGCGCTGTTGATGCAGTGGTTGACAAAGAACTTGCCGTAGCACTCGCGCTCGGCGGCGGCAAAGCGGTAGTTGGTCCAGGCGCGCGAATCCTCGACGGCCTTGCGTTCGGCGGCAAAGTCGCGCTGGCCGTTGGCGGCGGGTGGCGCCGCGGGCGCGGAAGCCTGGGCTCGCGCCTCGCGCAGCGGCATCAGCACGGCGCATGCAGCCACGGCCAGTGCAGCCAGGCGGCCGAAGCGGAACAGGGAAGTTTCAGGCACGTTGGCGAAGGTTGGCATGGCCAGGATGGTGGCCTTGGCGGCGGCCGGGCGGGACTTGACGATCATGACCGGATTCTAGCATCCGGGCCGGGCACCGGCCTGCCCTGCCGGGCCGGTGCGGACGTGCGCGGGACGCCGCCCGCCCCGCACCCGCTGCGCGCCCTGGCTGATCCCTCGCGCGCTTGTGGCAAAATGCCCCGCTTTCGACTGACTGCGTTTTTCGCCGCGCTCTCCGATGTCCAACCTGCCCGCATCCGTCTCGCAAAAGATCGTCTCGCTCATCGCGGCTGAACTGTCCGTGCAGCCCCGCCAGGTGGCCGCGGCCGTGGCGCTGCTCGACGAAGGCGCCACCGTGCCCTTCATCGCCCGCTACCGCAAGGAAGTGACCGGCAACCTGGATGACACGCAACTGCGCAACCTGGAAGAGCGCCTGCTGTACCTGCGCGACATGGAAGACCGCCGCGCTGCCATCCTCGCCTCGATCCAGGAGCAAGGCAAGCTGACGCCCGAGCTGCAAGCCGCCATCGAGGCCGCCGAAACCAAGCAGACGCTGGAAGACCTCTACCTGCCCTACAAGCCCAAGCGCCGCACCCGCGCCCAGATCGCACGCGAATGCGGGCTGGAGCCGCTGGCGCTGGCGCTGCTGGCCGATCCCACGCTGGACCCGCAGGCCGAGGCCGCCAAGTACGTCAACGGCTACCCCACCGCCGACGGCGGCGTGCCCGACGTCAAGGCCGCGCTGGACGGCGCGCGCGACATCCTGTCCGAGCAGTTCGGCGAGACCGCGGAACTGCTGGGCAAGCTGCGCGAGCACCTGTGGATCAACGGCGTGGTGTCCTCCACCGTGATGGAAGGCAAGGAAACCGCCGAGGAAGAGAAGTTCCGCGACTACTACGCCTACAGCGAGACCATCCGCACGGTGCCGTCGCACCGCGCGCTGGCGCTGTTCCGCGGCCGCAACGCGGGCGTGCTGATGGTCAAGCTGGGCCTGGGCGAGGAACAGGACGCGATGGTGCCGCACCCGTGCGAAGGCATGATCGCGCGCCATGTCGGCATCCAGCAGATGGGCCGCCCGGCCGACAAGTGGCTGGGCGATGTATGCCGCTGGTGCTGGCGCGTCAAGGTGCAGCCCCACCTGGAAACCGAACTGCTGACACAGCTGCGCGAAACCGCAGAGAACGAAGCCATCAAGGTGTTCGGCCGCAACCTGCATGAGCTGCTGCTGGCCGCGCCGGCCGGGCCCAAGTCGGTGATGGGCGTCGACCCGGGCATCCGCACCGGCTGCAAGATCGCCGTGGTGGACAGCACCGGCAAGCTGCTGGACACCGCCACCATCTACCCGCACGAGCCGCGCCGCGACTGGAACGGCTCGCTCGCCACGCTGGCGCGCCTGGCAAAGCAGCACAATGTGGCGCTGGTGTCGATCGGCAACGGCACCGCCAGCCGCGAAACCGACAAGCTGGTGCAGGACCTGATGAAGCAGATGCCCGAGCTGAAGCTGACCAAGATCGTGGTCAGCGAGGCCGGCGCTTCGGTGTATTCGGCGTCGGAGCTGGCCGCCAAGGAATTCCCGGACCTGGACGTGTCGCTGCGCGGCGCGGTATCGATTGCCCGCCGGCTGCAGGATCCGCTGGCCGAACTGGTCAAGATCGATCCCAAGTCGATCGGCGTGGGCCAGTATCAGCATGACGTCAACCAGCGCGAGCTGGCGCGGGCGCTGGACGCCGTGGTCGAAGACTGCGTCAACGCCGTGGGCGTGGACGTCAACACCGCCTCGGCGCCGCTGCTGGCGCGCGTGTCGGGCCTGAACACGGTGCTGGCGCGCAATATCGTCGAGTTCCGCGACGCCAATGGCGCCTTCCCCAACCGCGACGCGCTGAAAAAGGTGCCGCGCCTGGGCGACAAGACCTTCGAGCAGGCGGCCGGCTTCCTGCGCATCAACGACGGCGACAATCCGCTGGACCGCTCCTCGGTGCACCCGGAAGCGTATCCGGTGGTGCAGCGCATCCTGGAACACGTGAAGAAGGGCCTGCGCGACGTGATGGGCAACCGCGACGCGCTGCGCGGCCTGTCGCCGACGCAGTTCACCGACGACTCCTTCGGCCTGCCGACCGTGCGCGACATCCTGTCCGAGCTGGAAAAGCCGGGCCGCGATCCGCGCCCCGAGTTCAAGACCGCAACCTTCCAGGAAGGCGTGGAAGACGTGAAGGACCTGCAGCCCGGCATGGTGCTGGAAGGCGTGGTCACCAACGTGGCGGCCTTCGGCGCCTTTGTCGATATCGGCGTGCACCAGGACGGCCTGGTCCACATCTCGGCGCTGTCCAGCAAGTTCGTCAAGGACGCGCACGAGGTGGTCAAGGCCGGCCAGATCGTCAAGGTCAAGGTGATGGAGGTCGACGTCAAGCGCAACCGCATCGGCCTGTCGATGCGCCTGGACGACGAGCCCGGCCAGGCCGCGGCGCGTGCCGGCGGCGACCGTGGTGACCGCGGCGGCCAACGCAACGGCGGCGGCAAGGGCTTCAGCGGCGGCCGCCGCGAGGCGGAACCGGCCGGCGCCATGGCCGCGGCCTTCGCCAAGCTCAAGCGTTAAGCCGCAAGCCGATTGGCAGGACGCCCCGCACGGGCAACCGTGCGGGGCGTCGTCGTTTTCAGCCGCCGTGCGCGATGCGCACGGCCAGGCCCTTGCCGGCGCCATCGGTACGGTTGGCGAACACAATCTCCAGCCCATGCAGCCGCGCCACGCGCTGCGCGATCGAAATGCCGAGGCCGTGGCCCTGCTCACGCTGCCCCGATCCGCCCCGGAAGAAGCGGTCGCCCAGCCGCGCCAGCACGTCAGGCGCGACGCCCGGGCCCTGGTCGCGCACGGTGACGCTGTCGGGCCGGAAATCGATGGTCACCAGCGCGCCCGGCGGGCTGTAGCGGATGGCGTTGTCAAGCAGGTTGCGCAGCAGCAGCGACAGCAGGTTGGTGTCCCCCGCCACCGGCAATGGCGCCTGCCCTTCCGGGGGCCACTCCAGCTCGACGTCGACCTGCTTCTGCTGCGCCAGCGCCAGGCAGTCGGACAGCGCCTGCTGCGCTACCGGAACCCAGTTGACCGCCTGGCGCGACGGCAGGCCGGCAGCATCTTCCAGCCGGCTCAGCGTCAGCAGCTGCGACACCAGCCGGCTGATGCGGTCGATGCCGGTAGCCACGTTGGCGCGTGCCTGCGCGCGCTCGGCGTCATCGGCCGAGCGCTCGGCGATTTCCCACTGCGCCTTCAGCGCGGCCAGCGGCGTGCGCATCTCATGGGCCGCATCGGCGGTGAGGCGCCGTTCATGCTCGATCGAATCCGACACGCGCGCCAGCAGGCGGTTCATCGCGTGCACCAGCGGCACCAGTTCGCCCGGCACGGCCTGCAGGCTGAGCGGCCGGCGGTCTTCGGGGGCACGGCCTTCGATATCGGTCGACAACGCGCGCACCGGCGCCAGCGCGCGCCGCATGAACCAGATCAGCAGGCCGATCAGCACCGGCAGGCCCGCTGCCCACGGCAGCACCTGCGCGGCGATATAGGACAGGATCAGCTCGTCGCGCTCGGCCAGTTGCTGGCCCACGCAGACGCGCCAGCCCGTGTCGGGATCATCGAGGTAGTAAAGCCGCCAGGGCTGCCTGTCGATGGTGACGTCGGTAAAGCCCTTCACACCGGGCGCACGCGGCAGGAGGTCGCCCTCGGGATCGATATGCAAGGGCTTGCCGTCCGGCAGCCAGGCGGCGATGGCAAGATCGCCCAGGCCGGCATCGCCCTGGTCACCCTCGACCAGCCCTGGCAGCCGGGTGCGCGACGGCGCCGCGGCGACGTCCACCAGCGGCACCACCGAATGCATCTGCAGCGCCATGCGCACCATGTCGGTGTCATAGAGTTCATTGATCTCGTGCCGGGCGCGCACGTAGGTCATGCCGATGGTCAGCAGCCACACCACCGGCGCGGCAATCAGCACCGCAAGGATGAGCCGGCGCTGCAACGTCATGTGCAGTCCTCGGCCGCGCCCAGCGTGTAGCCGGCGCCGCGGAAGGTGCGCACGATCTTGGGATGGATCTTGCGGCGCAGGTGGTGGATATGGACTTCCAGCGCGTTGCTTTCAATGCCGCCCTGCCAGTCATAGAGCTTGTCGCGCAGGAAGTCGCGCGTCAGCAGCCGGTTGGGGTGCGCCAGCAGCAGCTCCAGCAGCATGGCTTCGCGGCTGGTCAGCTCCAGGGGCTTGCCCTGCCAGTACGCCTGGCGCGCGGCCGGGTGGAATTCCAGCGCGCCGTGCTTCCACACTGGCGACGACAGGCCCGCGGCGCGGCGGGTCACGGCACGCAGCCGGGCCGCCAGCTCATCGAGCGCGACCGGCTTGACCAGGTAGTCGTCGGCACCGGCGTCAAGGCCGCCGATGCGGCTGTCGATCGCATCGCGCGCGGTCAGCACGATCACCGGGATGCGGCAGCCGCGCGCACGCCAGCGCGCGAGCAGCGACATGCCGTCTTCCCCAGGCAGGCCCAGGTCCAGCACCACGGCATCGTAGTGGACCACGCCGAGCGCATGGTCGGCTTCGGCACCGGTGCTGAACCAGTCGACCGCATAGTCGAGCAGCTGCAGGCCGCGCCGCAGCCCGTCGCCCAGCATCGGGTCGTCTTCAACGATAAGGATTCTCATATTCTCGGGTGGCCCGGACGTATCACGGTATTGTGCGCGCCCCGTCTTAATGTGCCATTAAGGTTCGCGAATTATCCTGCGCTCACTTTGCAGGCGCCCCGCTGTTCAACGCGGCGCGGGCCGCCAGCGTGGACATGGCCTCGCCGGCAAGCGCCTGCACGCCGCCACGCGCACCATCACTCACCCTCCCCCTTTCACGCCGAGCCGTTTGCGCATCATGCACCGTTCCGACCGCCTCGCCGCCGAGCCCGGGCTCATCAGCGCCCGGCCCGCCGCGCCGTGGCATGCCACGCGGCTGGCGGGCGTGCCCGCGGTGACGCTCGGGCTGGTGGTGCTGGCGTTCGCGCTGCTTTGGTTCGGCACGCTGGGCATGCGCCACCTGCTCGGGCCCGACGAGGGCCGCTATGCCGAGATCGCCCGCGAAATGCTGAGCACGGGCGACTGGGTCACGATCCGCTACAACGGGCTGAAGTACTTCGAGAAGCCGCCGTTCCATATGTGGGCCACGGCGGTGTCGTACGCGCTGTTCGGCATCGGCGACTGGCAGGCGCGGCTGTGCGTGGCGCTGGCCGGCATCGCCGGGCTGGGAATATCGATGCTGGCCGCCGCGCGCTGGTTCGGCGCGCGTGCGGGCTTGCTGGCCGGACTGGTGCTGGCAAGCGCGCCCATGTGGAACCTCGCCGCGCACTTCAATACGCTGGACATGACGCTGTCCGGCAGCATGGCCTGCGTGCTCGCGTGCATGCTGCTGGCCCAGCATCCGCACGCCACGGCGCCGGCTCGCCGCCGCTGGATGCTGGCGTGCTGGGCGGCCATGGGCGTGGCGGTGCTGACCAAGGGGCTGGTCGGGCTGGCGCTGCCGGGACTGGTGCTGGTGGCGTACACCTTCGTGACGCGCGACCTCGCGCTGTGGCGCCGCCTGCATGCGCCGGCCGGCATCGCCCTGATGCTGCTGGTGGCGATGCCTTGGTACTGGCTGGTGGCACGGCGCAATCCGGAATTCCTGCGCTTTTTCTTTATCCACGAGCACTGGCAGCGCTACACCTCGACCGTGCATGCGCGCAAGGGCGCGCTGTGGTACTTCATGCCGCTGCTGGTGGGCGGCTTCCTGCCGTGGCTCGGGCTGGTTCCCGGCATGGTCCGCGCGGTCGGGCAGCGTGCCGGCGTGGTTGGCGCGGGTGGGTCCAGGCCGTTCCAGCCTGCGCTGATGGCAGGGCTGTGGGCGGTGTCGATCTTCGTGTTCTTCAGCCTGTCGGGTTCGAAGCTGCCCGGCTACATCCTGCCGCTGTTTCCCGCACTGGCGATCCTGGCGGGCGCAGCGCTGGCGCGGACCGGCGACCAACCCTGGCGCAGGCAGCTGTGCGCCATGCTGGCGGTGGGAGCGATCGGCCTGCTGGCAAGCCCGGTCGTGGCCACGCTGGATTCCAACAACACCCCCAACGTGCTGTACCGCGCGTATGCCGCATGGGTGGCGCTGGCATTCGCGCTGGTGCTCGGCAGCGCCGCCATCGGGCTGTGGCTGCTGCGGCGGCATGGACGCCTGGCCAGCATCACGGCCTATGCATTCGGCATGCTGCTGGCGTTCTCCACCGCATTGCTGGGCCATGAAGCAATCGGCCGCTCCGCCTCGGGCATCGACATGGTGGCGCCGATCGAACGCGTGCTGCGCCCCGGCATGCCGCTCTACGGCGTCGGCATGCTCGACCATACGCTGCCCTTCTACCTGCGCCATCCGCTCACCATGGTGGCGCAGGCCGACGAGCTCGCTTTCGGCGCCGGACAAGAGCCGCAGAAGTGGCTGCCGACCCTCGATGCCTTCGTCGATGCCTGGCAGCATGGCCCCCGTGCCATCGCGCTGCTCTCGCCGCAGTCATTCTCTGAACTGAGCGCGCGCGTGCCGATGCATGTCGTTGCGCGCGACTGGCGCCGCGTGGCCGTCGCCAACTTCCCCCTCGCCGGCGCGCGCTAGCCGCGCCGGCGCCTCCCGATTTCCCCTGCCATTCGTCAAATCCAATGCAAGGCAAGAAAGTACTGATCCTCGGCGTCAACGGCTTCATCGGCCATCACCTGACGCGCCGCATCCTGGAAACCACGCCCTGGGAGGTCTACGGCATGGACATGTCGTCCGACCGCATCGGCGACCTCGTCGACCACCCGCGCATGCACTTCTTCGAGGGTGACATCACCATCAACAAGGAGTGGATCGAGTAC
>NZ_JBYSZI010000020.1:0-99514 GCF_058787075.1 Cupriavidus sp. FW305-46 | reverse complement strand
GGGTGGAGACTCTCTGCATGACGCTTTTTTTGGGGGGTGTGTTCGGGGGGGCGGCGCTCAGGCGTGGCTGCCGTTGGCTTCATCCTCGCGCGCCCAGTCGCGCGCGCGGTCGACTGCGCGATGCCAGCGCGCCAGCCGGTGGCCGCGCGCGTCAGCCGACAGGTTCGGCTCAAAGCGCCGCTCCACCTGCCATTGCTGCGCGATCTCCGCCGGATCGCTCCAGTAACCGGTGGCCAGTCCCGCCAGGTAGGCGGCGCCCAGCGCGGTGGTTTCGGTCACGCGCGGGCGGACCACCGGGGTGCCGAGCAGGTCGGCCTGCATCTGCATCAGCAGGTCACTGCGCGAGGCGCCGCCGTCCACGCGCAGCTCGGCCAGCGAGATGTCGGCATCCTTCTGCATGGCTTCCAGCACGTCGACGCTCTGCAGCGCGATCGATTCCAGCGCCGCGCGCGCGATCTGCGGCCGGCCGGTGCCGCGCGTCATGCCGACCAGCGTGCCGCGTGCAAACGGGTCCCAGTGCGGCGCGCCCAGGCCGGCAAAGGCGGGCACCAGCACCACGCCGCCGGTGTCGTCGCACTGGCGCGCGAGCGGCTCGACCTCGGGCGCGCTGTTGATGAGCTTGAGGCCGTCGCGCAGCCACTGGATGGTGGCGCCGCCCATGAACACGCCGCCTTCCAGGCAATATTGCGTCTGGCCGCGGATCTGCCAGCCGATCGTGGTCAGCAGCCGGTTGTGCGACGCGACCGGCTGCGAGCCGGTATTCATCAGCAGGAAGCAGCCGGTGCCGTAGGTGTTCTTGGCCATGCCGGGCGACAGGCAGGCCTGGCCGAAGGTGGCGGCCTGCTGGTCGCCGGCGATGCCGGCAATGGGGATCTGCATGCCGAACAGCCGCGCCGAGGTGCGCGCCACCTCGCCGCTGGACGCCACCACCTCGGGCAGCAGCGCGTGCGGGATGTCTAGCAGCGCCAGCAGCGCATCGTCCCACTCGAAGCTGTGGATATTGAACAGCATGGTGCGCGAGGCATTTGACACATCGGTGACATGGCGCGCGCCGTCGGTCAGCTGCCAGATCAGCCAGCTGTCGACGGTGCCGAAGGCCAGCTCGCCGCGCTGGGCGCGTTCGCGCGCGCCTTCGATGTTGTCGAGCATCCAGCGCAGCTTGGTGCCGGAGAAGTAGGCGTCGATGATCAGGCCGGTCTTGTCGCGGAACAGCTCGCCGTGGCCGGCGGCCTGCAGCGCCTCGCACATGGGCGCGGTGCGGCGGTCCTGCCAGACCAGCGCGCGCCCGACCGGCTCGCCGGTCTTGCGGTCCCACAGCACGGTGGTCTCGCGCTGGTTGGTGATGCCGATGGCGCGCACCTGCGCGGCCGAGATGCCGGCGTCGGACAGCACCGCGTGCGCCACCGCCAGCTGCGATTGCCAGATCTCGTAGGGGTCGTGCTCGACATGGCCGGGATGTGGGTAATATTGGCGGAACTCTCGCTGCGCGAGCCGCACCACGTTGCCGGCATGGTCGAACAGGATGGCCCGCGAACTGCTGGTGCCCTGGTCGAGCGCCAGCACATATTGCGGCTCGGTGGGAAGCTGGGACGAAGCAGGGCGCTGGGCCTGCGCGGCTGGCTGGTTCATGCGTTCAATCCTGACAATGACAAAGCGCGCCGGCCCGGCCGGCGCATGGATTCCTGATGGCTGAAACGTCTTCCTTGCCGCCCGCGGACGCCGCGGGCAACCTCGCCGCCGGTCCCGCTGCGCAGATCGCCGCCTCGCTGGCGGCGCGCAGCGGCTTCGACGCCGCCGCCAAGCTGCGCCTGATGGCGGCAGGCCAGCAGGTTGGCTGGCTGCCGCGTGCCCATGCGGCAATCCTGCGCGGCATGGGCGCCATCCTCGGCCCGGACGAGCGCCTGGCCGATGGCACCACGGCGGCTGAACTGCTGCCCGGGCGCAATGACTTCGACGCGCGCAGCGCCGCGCTGCAGGCGCTGGCCCGCCAGCTGGCCGATGCCGGCCATGTGCGCGGCTGGCGCGACGAACTGTTCGCGGTCACGCCCGCGCTGGACGCGCCCGCACTCGCCGTGGTGGAACGTGCGGCGGCGCGCTTTCTCGGGCTGCTGACCTTTGCCTCGCACATGAACGGCATTGTCGATGGCGATGTGGACGGTGGTCCCGCTCTGTGGATCTCGCGGCGCAGCCTGGCCAAGTCGGTCGACCCCGGCATGTGGGACAACCTGGTCGCCGGCGGCATGCCGCACGGCAGCGATCCGCTGGCGACGCTGGTGCGCGAATGCGAGGAAGAATCCGGCATCCCGCCCGCGCTGGCGCAGGGCGTGCAGGCCCACGGCATGATCGAGGTGCTGCGCGACCTGCCCGAAGGCGTACAGTGGGAGCAGATCTATGTCTACGACCTGCTGCTGCCGCCGGGCTTCACGCCGCGCAACCAGGATGGCGAGGTCAGCGAGCACCGGCGCGTCGACTTGGCCGCATTGCTTGCTATCATGTCGGCCGGCGCCATGACGGTCGATGCGACACTGGTGACGCTGGATGCCCTTGGGCGACGCGGCTGGCTCGGTCCTGACCATCGCCCCTGAGCCGTCGCCGCGGGTTCCGCCTGTGCCGGTCTTGCCGACCTCGCTGACCTGATTTTCCCGGCCTTGCGCCGCGCCACTCCGACAGAACAACACACCATGAGCAACACCGGATTCATCCTGACCCTCTCTTGCCCCGACCAGCCGGGCATCGTCCATGCCGTCTCGGGCCTGCTGTTCCAGCACGGCTGCAATATCGTCGATTCCGACCAGTACGGTGACGAGTACGCCGGCCGCTTCTTCATGCGCGTGCATTTCACGCCGGCCGCCGGCGGCCCGGACCTGGACACGCTGAAGGCCGCGTTCGTGCCGGTCGGCGACCAGTTCGGCATGCAGTGGGAGCTGAACGACGCCGCGGTCAAGCCGCGCGTGATGATCATGGTGTCCAAGATCGGCCACTGCCTGAACGACCTGCTGTTCCGCGCCAAGGTCGGCGGCCTGCCGGTCGAGATCGCGGCCATCGTCTCGAACCACCGCGACTTCTACCAGCTGGCGGCGTCGTACGACGTGCCGTTCTTCCACCTGCCGCTGATGAACGCCTCGGCCGAGCAGAAGGCCGCGCAGGAAGCGCGCGTGTTCGATGTGGTGCAGGAGCAGAAGATCGACCTGGTGGTGCTGGCGCGCTACATGCAGGTGCTGTCCGACGACCTGTGCCGCAAGCTGGCCGGCCGCGCGATCAATATCCACCACTCGTTCCTGCCCAGCTTCAAAGGCGCCAAGCCTTACTACCAGGCGCATGACCGCGGCGTGAAGCTGATCGGCGCGACCGCGCACTACGTCACCGCCGCCCTGGACGAAGGCCCGATCATCGAGCAGGAGATCGAGCGCGTGGACCACAGCATGGACCCCGAGCAACTGACCGCCGTCGGCCGCGACGTGGAATGCGTGGCACTGGCGCGCGCGGTCAAGTGGCATGCCGAACACCGTATCCTGCTGAACGGCCACAAGACCGTGGTGTTCAAGTAAGCTCGCCGTCCCCCGGTTCCCGCGCCCGCGGGAATCCTGCCGCTTCACGGCTGCCGCATCCCCGCCGGCGCGGGGATGCCGGGCCAGCGGGTCAGTCCCGCTCCGCCACCACACACTTCACCCCACTGTCGGCCACGATCTGGTCGAACGGCGCTGCCAGCGGCTCGTCGGTAAAGAGCCGGTCGACCTGCGACACATGCGCCAGCTCCACCATCGCCTGGCGGTTGAACTTGCTGGCGTCCGCCGCCAGCCACACCTCGCGTGAATGCTCGATGATCGTCCGCGCCACCTTGACCTCGCGGAAATCGTAGTCGCGCAGCGTGCCGTCGGTCTCGATGCCCGAGATGCCGATCAGCCCGATATCCACCTTGAACTGGCGGATGAACTCCACCGTGGCCTCGCCCACGATGCCGCGGTCGCGTGAGCGCAGCACGCCGCCGGCGACGATGACCTCGCAATCGGGGTTGTCGGCAAGGATATTGGCCACGTTCAGGTTGTTGGTGATGACGCGCAGCCCGCGGTGGTGCATCAGTTCGCGCGCTATCTCTTCCACCGTGGTGCCGATGTTCAGGATCAGCGAGCAGCCCTCGGGCACCGCGGCGGCCACCGCGCGCGCGATGCGCGCCTTGCCTTCGGCGTTGAGCACCTGCCGCTGCCGGTAGGCGATGTTCTCGGTGGTGGAGCCCTCCACCCGAACCCCGCCATGGAAGCGCGCCAGCATGCCATTCCCGGCCAGCAGGTTGACGTCGCGGCGCACCGTCTGGAGCGTGACGCCGAACTTGCGCGCAAGTTCGTCGATGGAGGCAAAGCCCTGGGTGCGGACTTCTTCGAGCAGGGCCGTCTGGCGGGGATTCAGGGTCATGCCGGGATTCTAGTTCAAACAGAAACGAAAACAAATGATGCAGTGCACTATTGTTTTACGTTCGTTTTGTTGCTAAAACGAACGTCAAGCTAAGACTTGTGCGCCTGCATCGCGCGCCAAAGCTGTGATGCGGGAAGCATATCGAACATGGAGGCCGGATGCAGCTACGTTTGGAAGGCGTCGCACAGCAGGCAGGTTCGCAGGCGTATCTCTATCCGATGACGCTCGCGCCGGTTCCGGGCGCCGTGACCATCCTGCTGGGCGCCACGCAGGCGGGCAAGACCTCGCTGATGCGGCTGATGGCCGGGCTGGACCGGCCCAGCGCCGGCCGCGTGCTGGTCGACGGCCACGACGTGACCGGCATGCCGGTGCGCGAGCGCAATGTATCGATGGTCTACCAGCAGTTCATCAACTACCCGTCGCTCAAGGTCTTCGACAACATCGCCTCGCCGCTGCGGCTGCGGCGCAAGGCGCCGGCCGCAGAGATTGCCGCGCGCGTGCGCGAGCTGGCCGGGCGGCTGCATATCGACCACCTGCTGGACCGCTATCCGTCCGAGCTCTCCGGCGGGCAGCAGCAGCGCGTGGCACTGGCGCGCGCGCTGGCCAAGGAGGCGCCGCTGATGCTGCTGGACGAGCCGCTGGTCAACCTTGACTACAAGCTGCGCGAGGAACTGCGCGAGGAACTGGCGCAGCTGTTCGCGCATGGCGACGCCACCGTGGTCTATGCCACCACCGAGCCCGGCGAAGCGCTGCTGCTGGGCGGCCATACCGCGGTGCTGGACGCCGGCGAACTGCTGCAGTACGGCCCCACCCCCCAGGTCTTCCACTATCCCGATTCGCTGCGCGTGGCGCGTGCGTTCAACGATCCGCCGATGAACCTGGTCGAGGGCCGGCTGCAGGGCGGCTGGGTCACGCTGGCTGGCGATATCTCCGTGCCGGTGCCCGGCGCGGGCGGGCACGACGGCCCGGTCACGGTGGGGGTGCGCGCGTCGGCATTGCGCCTGGCCGCTGAGCCGGGCGCGGTGGCGGTGCCGGGGCGCGTAGCGCTGGCCGAGCTGTCAGGCTCAGACACCTTCGTCCACGCCGATACCCCGGTGGGCAACCTGGTGGCGCAGTTCGCCGGCGTGCTCGACCTGGCGCTGGGCGAGCCGGTGTCACTGCACCTGCTGCCCGAGCAGATCTATCTGTTCGACGCCGACGGGCGCCGCATCCATGCGCCGCGCCGGCCGGGCGGGCTGGCGGCGGACGTGCCCGGCGGCGCGGCCGCGGCTGCCGGGGCAGGGGCCTGAGATGGCGCGCATCGACCTGGACCTGGCGCACTCCTATGTGCCCAATCCGCGTACCGACGAGGACTACGCGCTGCTGCCACTGCAATTCACGTTCGAAGACGGCGGCGCCTATGCGCTGCTGGGCCCGTCGGGCTGCGGCAAGACCACGCTGCTGAACTGTATTTCCGGGCTGCTGCGGCCCTCGCACGGCACCATTGCCTTCGATGGCCGCGACGTGACCGCTGCCACGCCGCAGGCGCGCAATATCGCCCAGGTGTTCCAGTTCCCGGTGATCTACGACACCATGACCGTCGGCGAGAACCTGGCCTTCCCGCTGCGCAACCGCGGCGTGCCGGAAGCCCAGGTGCACGAGCGGGTAGGACGCGTGGCCGAGATGCTGGACCTGTCGGCCACGCTCGATCGCCGCGCCAGCGGCCTGGCCGCGGACGCCAAGCAGAAGATCTCGCTGGGGCGTGGGCTGGTGCGCCAGGACGTGTCGGCCATCCTCTTCGACGAGCCGCTGACGGTGATCGACCCGCAGCTCAAATGGCAGCTGCGGCGCAAGCTCAAGGAAATCCACCACGAATTCCGCCTGACGCTGATCTACGTGACGCACGACCAGACCGAGGCGCTGACCTTTGCCGACCAGGTGGTGGTGATGTCGCGCGGCAAGGCGGTGCAGGTGGGGCCGGCGGATGCGCTGTTCGAGCGTCCCGCGCATACCTTCGTCGGGCATTTCATCGGCTCGCCGGGCATGAATTTCCTGACCGGGCAGTGGCGCGACGGCGCGATCGAGCTGGCGGGTCGCCGCTACATGCCGGAGTTGTCGCCGTCAGTCGAAGCGGCGCTGCGCGAGGCCGGCAGCTTCCGCATCGGTGTGCGGCCCGAGTACCTGCGCCTGGCGCCGGAGAGCGACGCGCAGGCGGTGCCGGTGCGGGTCGAGCGCGCGCAGGACATCGGCACTTACTGGCTGCTGACCGGCGGCGTGCAGGAGGCGGGCGCACTGGCGGGTACGCTGCGCGCGCGGCTGGGTATCGAGGCGGCCGATCTGCGCCTGGGCGACACGGCCTGGCTGTCGGTGTTCAACCGCCATACCTGCTACTACGTCAACGAGGAACTGGTGCCATGAAGCCCGTCAACCAGAAGGCCTGGCTGCTGGTGTTGCCGGTGGTGGTGTGCGTGGCGTTCTCCGCGATCCTGCCGCTGATGACCATCGTCAACTACTCGGTGCAGGACATCATCTCGCCCGAGCGGCGCGTCTTTGTCGGCACCGAATGGTTCCGCACCGTGCTGCGCGACGGCGAGCTGCACGACGCGCTGCTGCGCCAGCTGGGCTTCTCGCTGGCGGTGCTGCTGGTGGAAATCCCGCTCGGCATCCTGCTGGCGCTGTCGATGCCGGCCAGGGGCTGGAAGGCGTCGGCGGTGCTGGTGATCATCGCGCTGTCGCTGCTGATCCCGTGGAACGTGGTCGGCACCATCTGGCAGATCTTCGGGCGTACCGATATCGGCCTGCTCGGTGCCGCGCTCGAGGCGATGGGGTTCGACTACAACTATACCGGCAGCGCTTTCGATGCCTGGGTCACGGTGCTGGTGATGGACGTCTGGCACTGGACGCCGCTGGTGGCGCTGCTGTGCTACGCCGGCCTGCGCGCCATCCCCGACGCCTACTACCAGGCCGCGCAGATCGACGGCGCCTCGCGCCTGGCGGTGTTCCGCTATATCCAGCTGCCCAAGCTGCGCGGCGTGCTGATGATCGCGGTGCTGCTGCGCTTCATGGACAGCTTCATGATCTATACCGAGCCGTTCGTGCTGACCGGCGGCGGGCCGGGCAACGCCACCACCTTCCTGTCGCAGTACCTGACGCAGAAGGCCGTGGGCCAGTTCGACCTGGGCCCGGCGGCGGCGTTTTCCATCGTCTATTTCCTGATCATCCTGCTCATGTGCTTCATCCTCTATAACTGGATGCAGCGCGCGGGCACCGCCGGCAGCGAGGACATGCCCCATGGCTGAGATGCGCACCCCCGCCAACCGCGCCACCTGGTGGCGCGCCGGCTTCCTGCTGGTCTACCTGCTGTTCGCCATCGTGCCGATCTACTGGATGGTGAACATGTCGTTCAAGACCAACGAGGAGATCGTCTCCACGCTGTCGCTGTGGCCCGCGGAATTCACGCTGCAGCATTACAAGACCATCTTCACCGACCCATCCTGGTATTCGGGCTACGTCAACTCGATGATCTACGTGGCGATGAACACGGTGATCTCGATCAGCGTGGCGTTGCCGGCCGCCTATGCCTTTTCGCGCTACCAGTTCATCGGCGACAAGCATGTGTTCTTCTGGCTGCTGACCAACCGCATGACGCCGCCCGCGGTGTTCCTGCTGCCGTTCTTCCAGCTCTACAGCACCATCGGGCTGATGGATACCCACCTGGGCGTGGCGCTGGCGCACCTGGTCTTCAACGTGCCGCTCGCGGTGTGGATCCTGGAGGGCTTCATGTCGGGCGTGCCGCGCGAGATCGACGAGACCGCGTATGTCGATGGCTACTCGTTCCCGCGCTTCTTCCTGACCATCTTCCTGCCGCTGATCAAGGCCGGCGTGGGCGTGGCGGCGTTCTTCTGCTTCATGTTCAGCTGGGTCGAGCTGCTGCTGGCGCGCACGCTGACTTCGGTCAATGCCAAGCCCATCGTCGCCACCATGACGCGCACGGTGTCGGCATCGGGAATGGACTGGGGCGTGCTCGCCGCGGCCGGCGTGCTGACCATCGTGCCCGGCGGCATCGTGATCTGGTTCGTGCGGCACTACATCGCGAAGGGCTTTGCGATGGGGCGCGTGTAAGCGCGCGACGCAACCTAACCACAACGGAAGGAGACGGCGCAATGCTGAGCTGGATGGTCTGGACGACACCGGTGGCGGTGTTCTTCGGCTGCATCGTAGTCATGCTGATCACCATGACTATCTGGGAAATACGCGCGCCTTCGGTGCTGCGCAAGGGCTTCCTGCCGATCGCGACCACGCGTGGCGACCGCTTGTTTATCGGGCTGATGTGCGCCGCCTGGGTCAACCTGGCGTGGGTAGGACTGGGCGAGAAAATCACCGCTTGGCTGTCGCTGCCCGAAGAGCCGTCGGTCTGGATCAGCTTCGGGGTATCGATGCTGGTGCTGGCGCTGATCATGCGCAAGGGCTAGCCGTTTATTCATAAGCATCAGGGTTGGATGGAAGGTTTGCGGCTTATCCCTGCCCCGGGGCCGCCACCACGACCATAGCCGGGGAGGGGAAATCTTGAGGAGACACTGATGAAAGTGCACGTGAAGTTGGGGATGTCAGCCCTTGCCTGCGCGGCTGCGCTGGCTTGTGGGTCCGTCTCGGCGGGCGAGGCTGAGGCCAAGAAGTGGATCGACAATGAGTTCCAGCCCTCGTCGCTGGCCAAGGACAAGCAGCAGGCCGAAATGAAGTGGTTCATCGACGCCGCCGCCAAGCTCAAGGCCAAGGGTGTCACGCAGATCAGCGTGGTGTCCGAAACCATCACCACGCACGAGTACGAATCCAAGACGCTGGCCAAGGCGTTCGAGGAGATTACCGGCATCAAGGTCAAGCACGACCTGATCCAGGAAGGCGACGTGGTCGAGAAGCTGCAGACCTCGATGCAGTCCGGCAAGTCGATCTACGACGGCTGGATCTCTGACTCGGACCTGATCGGCACGCACTACCGCTATGGCTCCATCCTGCCGCTGACCGACTATATGAACGGCGCCGGCAAGGAGTGGACCAACCCCGGGCTGGATGTGAAGGACTTTATCGGCACCAAGTTCACCACTGCGCCGGACGGCAAGCTGTACCAGCTGCCCGACCAGCAGTTTGCCAACCTGTACTGGTTCCGCGCCGACTGGTTCGCGCGCAAGGACCTGCAGGACAAGTTCAAGGCCAAGTACGGCTACGACCTGGGCGTGCCGACCAACTGGTCAGCCTATGAGGACATCGCCAACTTCTTCAGCAACGACGTGAAGGAGCTCGACGGCAAGAAGGTCTACGGGCACATGGATTACGGCAAGAAGGACCCGTCGCTGGGCTGGCGCTTCACCGACGCCTGGCTGTCGATGGCCGGCACCGCCGACAAGGGCCTTCCCAACGGCATGCCGGTTGACGAGTGGGGCATCCGCGTGGCCGAGGACAAGTGCACGCCGGTCGGCGCCTCGGTGTCGCGCGGCGGTGCCACCAACAGCCCGGCGGCGGTCTATGCGCTGACCAAGTACATCGACTGGATGAAGAAGTACGCGCCGCCGCAGGCGATGGGCATGACCTTCTCCGAGGCCGGCCCGGTCCCCGCGCAAGGCCAGGTGGCGCAGCAGATCTTCTGGTACACCGCCTTCACCGCGGACATGACCAAGAAGGGCCTGCCGGTGGTCAACGCCGACGGCTCGCCCAAGTGGCGCATGGCGCCGTCGCCGTACGGCCCGTACTGGAAGCAGGGCATGCAGAACGGCTACCAGGACGTGGGCTCCTGGACCTTCTTCAAGAACACCGACCCCAACAAGCTGGCGGGCGCCTGGCTGTATGCGCAGTTCGTGACGTCCAAGACGGTCTCGCTGAAGAAGTCGCTGACCGGACTGACCTTTATCCGCGACAGCGACATCCACCACGAGTACCTGACCAAGAACGCGGCCAAGTACGGTGGGCTGGTCGAGTTCTACCGCAGCCCCGCGCGCGTGGCTTGGACGCCGACCGGCACCAACGTACCCGACTATCCGAAGCTGGCCCAGCTGTGGTGGAAGAACGTGGCCACCGCGGTGACCGGCGAGAAGACGCCGCAAGCCGCCATGGACACGCTGGCCGAAGAGATGGACCAGGTCATGGCGCGGCTGCAACGCGCCGGCATGAGCAACTGCGCGCCCAAGCTCAACCCGAAGGGAGACCCGGGCAAGTGGCTGTCGAACGACCATGCGCCGTGGCAGAAGCTGGCCAACGAAAAGCCGAAGGGCGAGACCATTCCTTACGACAAGCTGTTGCAGGCGTGGAAGGAAGGGAAGGTGCGCTGAGGCGTTTGAGGCTGCCGGCAATGAATGAATGCCGCTGGTTTGCCCCCCTCTCCCGCATGCGGGAGAGGGGGGCACTCAACAGGTCATCCGGCCCTGACTTCGGCGCTCGCTCTCTACGTGGCCAAGTCCGATGTTTCCGAGTGGGGCTCGTTCGCCACTGACTGCACCGCATAACGCGCCTTCCCATGCCGCTTGGCCTCATACAGCGCTATGTCGGCGTGCATGAACAGCTCGCTCGCGGTCATGGCATGGCGCGCGTCATGGATGGCCGAGCCGACGCTGGCCGAGGCCGCCAGCGTGTGGCCATCGATCACGAAGGGCATGCGCGCGGCCTGCACGATGGTATTGGCGATGGATGCCATGGCCTGGCGGTCGGCAACGCCGTCCAGGATCACCGCAAACTCATCGCCGCCGATGCGCGCGACCGCGTCGCCCTTGCGCACGCAGGCGCGCAGCCGCTGTGCAAAGGCGACCAGCAACTGGTCGCCCACCGGGTGGCCAAGGCTGTCGTTGACGCCCTTGAAGTCGTCCAGGTCCACCAGCAGCAGCGCCAGCGAGCGGCCGTCGGCGCTGGCGCGGGCCATGCATTCGGCCAGGCGCCGGTCGAAACCCTTGCGGTTGAGCAGGCCGGTGAGGTAGTCGGAGATGGTTTGCGCTTCCAGGCTGCGCAGTTTTTCGCGCTCATGGGTGACGTTGCGCCCGAACATGTGCAGTCCGAGGACGGTGTCCTGGGCATCGTTCCAGGCCGGCTGGCAGGTGATCTCGATGCACTCGGTGCCGTCGGCGCTTTCCCGCGTAAAGGTCACTGAGCGCCCGGCCCGGGCTTGTTCCAGGTACTGCTGGCAAGCCAGGTATTCCTGCATGCCCCACAGTTCGCGCAGCGACAGTCCCACGATCTGCTGCGCCGGCACGCCGTAGCGCTGCGCATAGGCCTGGTTGACGAAGACATAGCGCTGCTGCATGTCGATGAACGAGACAAAGTCCGGCACATGGTTGGCGATCGCCTCGATGCGCTTCTCGCTTTCGGCGGCGCGGTCCTTGGCCGTTTTCAGCGCGGCTTCGCGCTCGGACAGCTGCGCCACCACTTCGGCGAAGGTCACGGCCAGTTCGCCAATCTCGTCGGCACGGCCGGCGGGCAGGTCTGCCACCGCGGCCGGGTTGGTGCCGATCTGGCGCACGGCGCGGTGCAGCCGCTGCAGCGGTTCAAGCAGCCGGCGCATGACCAGCCACATCATCGCGGCGGCAAGCAGCATGGTGATGGCGCCGATGACCAGGGTCCGTTGACGCACCGCGAGCAGCGGCGCGTAGGCTTCGGCTGCGGGCAGGACCGCCACCAACTCCCAGCCGTTGGATGCCAGCAGATGGCGCGCCACGATCGGCTGCGTCGGCGTCAGGACTTCCAGGAAGGCGGGGGCATGATCGGCGCCGCAGGCTTCGCCGATCGCGCGTGCGGGGCTCAGCACGCGGGCAACGTCCGGGTGCATTGCATAGCGGGGATTGGTGCCGGCGGAAACCAGGCAGAAGCTGCCGGTCGTGCCCACGCGGCTGTGCGCAAGCTCGCGCAGGAAGTTGCTGTCCGCGAGGTTCAGGACGCCCCCGACCACGCCGCGCAGCTCGCCGCCCGGACCGTGCAGCGGCACTGCCAGCACCACGCCGGGGGCATTGGTCTGCTTGCCCTGGACCAGGTCCGACACCGCAAATGGCTGGCCTTGCTGGATATCGCGGAAATAGTCGCGGTCGTCGACGCGCAGGCGCACTCCGTCCGGCACGGCGGTGCTGAACACCAGGTGCCCGTCGGGCGCGGCCAGGAAGACGGCGTTGAAGGTCTCGGGCACTTCCACCAGGCCCTCCGCGGCCCGGCGCAGCTCGGCCGGCTTTGCCGAAAGCATGGGGGAGAGCTGGCGTGCCACGCGCCGCAGGACGGCGGCCCGGCCCTGCAGCTTTTCATCGAGTTGCTCGGCCACCATCTTGACCAGCGTGTCCTGCTGCGTCTGCTGCAAAGTCTTCAGGCCGTCGTATGCGTAGCACTGCGCGTAGAGCGCGCGCAGCACGATGATCAGCGTCACCACACCCGCCGTGGCGAACGCCATCCGGTACTTCAAAGAGTGCTGCATGATTGACTTGTTTCTTGTGCGCACTGACCCGTATCCCGTCCCCGGCGCATTGTGTTGCCGACCGAGATTCTGTCCGGGACGTGAAACCAAGATTAGCAGATGTCAAGATGAAATTCGCAACTGTTTGCAACCGCGCGCCCATCGTGCAAGCGCAGCGTGCCTGCCGCGCTACAGCGAAGGGCGCGGCCGGTGGCGAGATCGCCACGCGCACTCATGCATGGATTCCGGCTTGGCATTAGCATGCGGGATGGCCCGCGATGTGGCGGGCCCGTCTCGCGGTTCCTGATTGCCGTTCCCGATTCCTTCCAGTCCAAACGCCAATGACCTTACCGACTACGCTGCTCGACCTGGCCGGCGCCAGCCGCACCCCTTCCGCCTGGGATGCCGCCGTCCTGATCCTGATAGACCATCAACGCGAATATGTCGACGGCCGCCTGCCGCTGGTCGGCATGCCCGCGGCCGTGACTGCCTGCGCGCAGCTGCTGGCGCTGGCGCGCAGCCACGGCACGCCGGTGATCCATGTCGCGCACCACGGCCGTCCGGGAAGCATGGCGTTCGATCCGACCGGGCCGTATGCCGCCTTCATTGAAGGGGTGGGGCCGCAGGCCGGTGAGATTACCGTCACCAAGGGCTTGCCCAACAGCTTCGCCGGCACCACCCTGGCCGACGAGCTGGCCAGGCTCGGCCGCAAGGAGCTGATCGTGGCCGGCTTCCAGACGCATATGTGCGTAAGCGCCACGGTGCGCTCCGCGCTCGACCACGGCTATCGCAGCACCGTGGTGGCCGCGGCCTGCGCCACGCGCGACCTGCCTGACCCGCTGGGCGGCCCCGCCGTGCCTGCGGCCGATCTCCACCGCAGCACGCTGGCCGCGTTGAACGACCGCTTCGCCACGGTCGTCGCGGATGCAGGGGCCTGGCACGGCTAACCAGCGACGGGCCAGGTGCGCACGCGCAGCACGGTATGGTCGCGCGGGCGCAGCGTCAATTCCAGTGCGGTCGGCACGCCCCGCCGCGTGATTGGCGCGACAAAGCGTGTCATGTCCGCTGCCGCAGCGAGGCGCGTGCCGCAGCGCATCGCCAGCCGCAGGATATGCAGCGGGACGAACCGCTCCGGCTCCTGCATGTCTGCCAGCGCTGCCAGCGTGAAATGCAGTGGCTGCCGGGCCAGTGCGATGAAGCGCCCGCGCAGCCGCGCCAGCGTCGCCGCGGGCGCCGCCAGCCCTTCGCCCTCGGCGCCGCTGCGCGTCATGCCGCGCACGCGCGGCTGCCACAGCGTGCCGGCAACCAGCAGCGGTGCGCGCCCCGCGCCAGCTTCATCCACGTATGCATCGAGCGCCACGACCGCGCCCGTCAGGTCATAGGTGGAAGCCACCGAGGCAAAGCTGCGGTGATAGCCGATGATGCAATCCATGTCTTCGTCATAGACCGGCCGCGCATCACGCGGCACGCGCGCCGGGCGCATCTCGAACCAGCCGGCACTGACCGGGTTGCGGCCGGTCCAGGGTAGGGCGGGTTCTGTTTCGGTCGCGGTGGGGAGGCAGGCGGATGGCAAGTCGTGCTCCGGTACAGGTCGGAGCGGTCAAGGTAGCCGGCGAATGAGTGGGTGGATATGAGATAAGCCTTATCGCCGGCAACGGAAAGGTTGCGTCGCGACGTGGCTACGGCCTAGAAGCTCACGCCCAGCGAAAGGATCGCGACCTGGTCCGTCGAGCCCGGGTTGAACCAGTAGAAGCCCGCCGTGAACCTGCGCACCGTAACCTGGAAAAAGCCGCCTCGCTGGAGTTCGCGGTCTTCCGCGTAGATCCGGGTACGTTGCGCGACCAGGCCCAGCCTCAGCCATTCGACCGGGCGGAAGCCAAGTTCGCTCCAGGCGTAGAGATAGCCCGGCTCTTCGCCGCGCGCGTCCAGGTATTCGGCTTCGATGTAGTAGTCGAACTTGCTCACTGCGACGCTGGCCTCGATCCCGCCGATCAGGCCGTGGGTGGAGCCTCCCACGAAGCCAGCGATGGGGGTCGCCTTGAACTGGATGGTTTCGCCGCCCGAGAAGGTCCAGCCGATGAAGGCTGACTGCGAGTGGACTGCTTCGTAGTTGCTTCTTGCCTCGAGGTGAAGCTGCTTCCTTTCGGCGATGAAGATGCCGGAGAGGTAGTCGCCGCTCTGGCGCGGCATGTTCCAGTAGCCTGTTGCCGAGAAGGTCCAGGGCGAGCCGGCCGCCTGCCCGGCGGCATCCGGCGCGGGCTGGGGCGGCTCCTGTGCCTGGACCGTGCCCGCGCCAAGGGCGGCGGCAAGCAGCAGGATCGCGCCTCGCATCTCAGCCGCCCAGCGCGATGATGGCGATGGTTATGACCACGCCCAGCGCAGTCATGGCTGCGCCAGTGACCCAGCCGCCAAAGCCGGCATAGTGGCCCAGCGCCCACCCGGCGGCGAACAGCATGGCCAGGGTCAGCCCGCGCGAGATCAGTAGCGCCAGTTTGACATTGTCCAGCAGTACGAACGGCAGTGCGACCGGAAACGTGGCCAGTACAACGATAAAGAAGATGCGCACGGCACCGAGCAGGTCGGCCATGTTCAGGCGGGGGCGGGGCGGCAGTGCCGGGGCGGCGGCAAGCCGTGCCCGCATGGCTTCCAGTTCCTTGTCGGTGACCAGCGACTTCGTTGCGCGAGGCAGCGCATCGCGAATCAGGCCGATCGCCGTGGCCTGGTCGCTAGCATTCCTGACGGCAAGTGCCAGGGAGATCCGCTGGCCGCGGCTCGCCAGCGTACGGATCAGGAACATGACCGCGTCCACCATGCCCCAGGCCAGGTTGCAGCCCAGCGCGGCATGCATCATGGTGCGGCTGGCATCCGGGCCGCCCGTGCCGCTCGACACCGCGCCGACAAAAGTGAGCGCCATGAACAGGCCGAAGCACATCTCGGAGACGCGATCCACTACGTCCAGCACCGGCTCCCGTGTCTGGGCATCCTCCGGCGGCACGGTCGCGCCGGCATGGATCGTCGTCCTGGGTGAATCGGGCATGGCGGACTCCCGAAAGCTGCGTCGATGATCGGATGGGCGATAGGGGCTGTGCCCGTGGGAGCGAGGGCGACTGTGCCTGCCTGGCCCGTCGTCCTGTGGACAAGTATGCGTGCCAGGCGCAAATATGCCAGGCCAGCTTTCCTTGATTGGCGTGATGAACCACGGTTTTCCGGGGAGGGTAGAAAACGTGGGCAAACGCCGGGCAACAAAAAACCCAGAGAGCTTGCGCTGTCTGGGTTTCCTGGCAACTTAGGCAGTTGCTGGCCATTTGTCTGGTGGGTGGTACAGGGATTGAACCTGTGACCCCTGCCGTGTGAAGGCAGTGCTCTACCGCTGAGCTAACCACCCCTTACTGCGTCGTCGTTGCCGTCGTGCAGCGGAGAAATGAGATTATGCAGAGGTTCTTGTATCTTGTAAAGCCCTTTTTTGATTTTTGTCAGGCGGCGAGGCTTCCGGACTCTGCCGCGGGGGCCTCCTGCCACACTGTCTTGCCGCCGCTGGCCTTGTCCAGGCCCTTGAGCAGGGCAAGGTGGGCCTGCTGCTCTTCGTCCGTGGCGCGCAGCACGGGCAGGGCCAGGCGCGACAGGTCGGCCACGGCAACCGCGCCGCCGTTGCCTGCGCTGCTGTCGTGCATGTCGATCACCAGCGAATCCTGGCCGCGCGTCATGGCCAGGTAGACCTCGGCCAGCAGCTCGGCATCCAGCAGGGCGCCGTGCAGCGTGCGGTGGGCGTTGCTGATGCCCAGGCGGTCGCACAGGGCGTCGAGCGAGTTGCGCTTGCCGGGGAACATCTGGCGGGCTTCGCGCAGGGTGTCGATCACATTGCCGGCATGCTGGCGGAACGGCGGCAGGCCCAGCAGCTGGAATTCCATGTCGAGGAAGCCCAGGTCGAACGGCGCGTTGTGGATGATCAGCTCGGCATCCTGGATGAACTCGCGGATGTCGTTGACGACTTCGGCAAAGCGGGGCTTGTCGGCCAGGAACTCGACCGTGATGCCGTGCACGGCGATCGCGCCCTCGTCGATATCGCGTTCCGGGTTGACGTAGAAGTGCAGGTGGCGCCCCGTCAGGCGGCGGTTCATCAGCTCGACGCAGCCGATTTCGATCAGGCGGTCGCCGGTGGCGGCACTCAGGCCGGTGGTTTCGGTGTCGAGAACGATTTGTCGCATGGCGGGCATTCTAGCGGAGCGGCGCGGGCGCTCCGCGGTTTCTTGTTAGCGAGAGGGATCAGCGGCCGATCGATTCGACGCCGCGGTTGGCCAGTGCGTCGGCGCGCTCATTGCCGGGGTGGCCGTTGTGGCCGCGCACCCAGTGCCAGGAGATCTGGTGCGGCTGCGCCAGGGTGTCCAGTTCCTGCCACAGGTCGGCATTCTTGACGGGCTTCTTGTCGGCGGTCTTCCAGCCGCGGGCCTTCCAGCCGGGCAGCCATTCGCTGATGCCCTTCTGGACATACTGCGAGTCGGTATAGACGCGCACGACGCAGGGCCGCTTGAGCGCGCGCAGCGCTTCGATCACGGCGGTCATTTCCATGCGGTTGTTGGTAGTGTTGGGCTCGCCGCCGAACATTTCTTTCTCGCTGGTGCCGGCGACGAGCACCGCGCCCCAGCCGCCGCGGCCGGGATTGCCCTTGCAGGCGCCGTCGGAGTAGATCGTGACTTCTTGCATGTGATTCCAAGGTGGCCACCCGCCGGGCAGGTGGCGCTTTGAGGGCGAATTGGGTGAGAGCGCGGGCGCGCGCCGGCGTCAGCGCTCTTCGCCGGGGGTCTTGCCGTGGGTGCCGGTAGGCGTGGCCACGGGCGATGACACCGGAGCCAGCGCCGGCTTGCTCTTCCAGGCCGGGCCGACCAGGCGGATATTGCGCACGCGCTTGATCGCCGAGATCATATAGACCGCGCCGAAGATCGGCCACCAGCGGTCGCCGGCCTTTTCCATGAAGGCGGCGCGCTGCAGCCAGCGGTCGGTGCGGTAGGGCGGGCAGTAGCAGCCGAAGCGGCCGCGGATGATATCGAAGCCCAGCAGCTTGAGCCAGTCCTTGATGCGCACGAAGCCGATCTGCTGCGCGTCCGTCGGCAGGAAGGGCGTGGCGCCGAGCCGGTTCATGCCCTGGCGCGCGCCCCACAGGCTCATCGGGTTGAAGCAGGTGACCACCACGCGCCCCTCGGGCATCAGCACCCGCGAGACCTCGCGCAGCACTTCGTGCGGGTCTTCGGCGAATTCCAGGATGTGGGGCAGGGTGACCAGGTCGATGCTCTGGGTGTCGAACGGCAGCTCGTCGAAGCGGCACAGCAGCTGGCGCGCATCGGGATGTGCGGCGCGCGGCCCGTGCGGTCCGCTGGAAGGGTCCAGCGCCAGCGCCGAGAACGGCATCCGGTTCTCGCGCAGGGTGTCGATAAAGGGCAGGCCCAACTGGACGGCGTGGTAGCCGAAGATGTCGGTCACGATCCGGTCGTACTGCTGCGCTTCCCAGCGCAGCATGTACTCACCGGGCGGCGAGGCCAGCCAGTCTTCCCAGCTTACAATCGGATGATTGGGACGATTGGACATAGGAGCATGCGCATGTTGAAGGTTGAGCCGATCCCGGCGTTCCAGGATAACTATATCTGGGCCATCCACGACGGGCATAGCGCCGCCGTGGTCGATCCCGGCGAGGCCGCGCCGGTGGAGCGCTTCCTGGCGCAAAGCGGTCTGGCTCTGGGCGCTATTGTAATCACCCATCACCACGGCGATCACCAGGGCGGGGTGGCCGAGTTGCTGGCGGCGCACCCGCGCACCCCGTCGGGCGCGCCGATGCCGGTGCTGGGGCCGGCCGGCGAACGCATTGGCGGGCGCACCCGGGCCCTGCGCGAAGGCGATGTCGTGACGCTGGAGACGCCGGCCCTGACGCTGCACGTGCTGGACGTGCCCGGGCACACCGCCGGCCATATCGCCTATGTGGGCGACCTGGGCGAAGCCGGCCCGGCGGTCTTCTGTGGCGATACCCTGTTTGCCAGTGGCTGCGGGCGCCTGTTCGAAGGCACGCCGGCACAGATGCTGGACTCGCTCGACAAGCTGGCGGCACTGCCGGGCGATACCCGCGTCTATTGCGCGCACGAATATACGCGCAGCAATGTGCGCTTTGCACGGGCGGTGGAACCGGCCAATGCCGCGCTGGCGGCGTGGGCGCAGCGGGTCGACGCGCTGCGCGCGGCGGACCAGCCGACGCTGCCGACCACCATCGCCCATGAGCGCGAGGTCAATCCCTTCCTGCGCTCGCGCGAGCCCGCGGTGCGCGCGGCGGTGGCGGCGCAGGGCGGGGCCGCCACGGGCGATGCGCAGGCCTTCGGTGCGCTGCGCGGCTGGAAGGACAATTTCCGCTGAGCCCTGCCTGGCCTGCGCGCCTTGCGCCGCAAGGCTTTCCGGCTGCCCGGCGGATATTGGCTATATGGAAAATCTGATTGACGCGATACGCGGTTTTTTTTAGCATCACGCATCCTTTTGGCGTCACGATTCGAGAACTTAATGAAAATTGGTCGATTACTGGCGGTGGTCGCGTGCGCCGCGCTGCTTGCAGCGTGCGCCAGCACCCCCACGCCGCCTGATGGCGCCAACGGCGCCGCGACCGCCCAGACCGCCAAGCGCCAGGACCCGCTCAACTCGCTCAGCGACAAATCGGCGCTTTCTTCCGCATCCACGATCAATGTCGACCAGGGTGGCCTGGACTGGCTGCGCGGCCCGTCCAGCGACATCTGGGACCGCATCCGGCGCGGCTTTGCCATGCAGGACCTGGAGGGCACGCTGGTCGATGATCGCACCCAGTGGTATGCGCAGCGGCCGGAATACATGGAACGGATGGTCGGGCGCTCAAGCCGTTACCTGTACCACATCGTAGAAGAGCTGGAACGGCGCAAGATGCCGACCGAGCTGGCGCTGCTGCCGTTCGTCGAGAGCGCGTTCAACCCGCAGGCCCAGTCCACCGCCAAGGCGGCCGGCATGTGGCAGTTCATCCCGAGCACCGGCAAGTCGTACAACCTGAAGCAGAACATGTTCCGCGACGAGCGCCGCGACGTGCTGGCCTCGACCGACGCCGCGCTGGACTACCTGGCGCGGCTCTACGACATGTTCGGCGACTGGCACCTGGCGCTGGCGGCGTACAACTGGGGCGAGGGCGCGGTGTCGCGCGCGATCGCACGCAACCAGGCGCGAGGGCTGCCGACCGACTACGCCAGCCTGCCCATGCCCAACGAGACGCGCTACTACGTGCCGAAGCTGCAGGCGGTCAAGAACATCATCGCCAACCCGGCCGCGTATGGCGTCAAGCTGCCCGAGATCCCGGACCACCCGTACTTTGTCACGGTGACCACCTCGCGCGATATCGACGTGAACCTGGCGGCCAAGCTGGCGGACATGTCGGTAGAGGAATTCAAGGCGCTCAACCCGTCGTTCAACCGGCCCGTGATCCTGGGCGCGTCCAACCCGCAGATCCTGCTGCCGTTCGATAACGCCGAGCGCTTCCAGTACAACCTGAACACCTACCGCGGCGGGTTGTCGAGCTGGTCGGCGGTGACGGTGGACAGCCGTGAGCGTATCGAAGCGCTGGCGGCACGGCTGAACGTCGACGCCGATACGCTGCGCGAGATCAACAGCATCCCGAAGGGCATGCGCCTGAAGGCCGGCTCGACCGTGATGATCCCGCGCTCGGGCCGCCACGACCAGGATATCAGCGCGACCCTGGCCGACAGCGCCATGCTGGCGATGGAGCCTGATTTGCCGGATGCGCGCCGCGTGGTGGTGCGAGCCGGCCGGCGCGACACCGTGGCCTCGGTGGCGCGGCGCTATGGCGTCTCGGCGGGGCAGGTGCAGTCGTGGAACAAGCTCTCCGGCACCAAGCTGGTCGCCGGGCAGAGCCTGGTGCTGATGGTGCCGGTGCGCGGCGCCGGCGCGGTTCGGGCGGCACGTGCCGAACAGGCTGACCGTGCCGAGCGCGCCGACCGTGCGGAGCGTTCCGAGCGAAGCAGCAAGGGCGGCATCGTGCGGGTCTCGGCCAAGGGCAAGGCGGGCAAGGCGGAGCCGCGCAAGCGCGTCACCGTCGAGGCGGCCTCGCGGCGAACGGCAGTCAAGGCGGCGCCGGCGCGCGTGGTGCGCGAGTCCAAGCCGGGGCCGACCGTCAAGGCGTCGGCCAAGGCCGGCGCCAAGGGGGCCAAGGCCCGCTGACGAATGCAGGCGCCGGCTGGTCCGCCGCATGGCGCAAGAAGGGGCGATGCCGTCGGCACGCCCCTTTTTTCATGTGCCGGCCCCCGGGGCCCGCGCGCCCCTCTCCGAATCTGTGTCCACGCGCACCCGCGCCGGTGGCAAACTACGGTCATCATCACAATGACCGCAGACGCGGAGGAGACAGACATGACGGCAAGCCATGCCGTGCATGCCCGTTCGCTGGCCGACCCCGAGGGGTTCTGGGCCGAACAGGCGGCGCGCATCGACTGGGAAACCCCGTTCGGCCAGGTGCTCGACAACAGCCGCGCGCCCTTTACGCGCTGGTTCGCCGGCGGGCGCACCAACCTGTGCCACAACGCGGTCGACCGCCACCTGGCGGCCCGCGCCAGCCAGCCGGCGCTGCACTGGGTCTCGAGCGAGACCGACCAGGCCCGCACCTTTACCTACGCCGAGCTGCACGACGAAGTCAGCCGCATGGCCGCGATCCTGCAGGGCCTGGGCGTGCAGAAGGGCGACCGCGTGCTGATCTACATGCCGATGATCCCGGAAGCCGCCTTTGCCATGCTGGCCTGCGCGCGCATCGGCGCGATCCATTCGGTGGTGTTCGGCGGCTTTGCCTCGGTCAGCCTGGCCGCGCGCATCGAGGATGCCCGGCCGCGCGTGGTGGTCAGCGCCGACGCCGGCTCGCGCGCCGGCAAGGTGGTGCCCTACAAGCCGCTGCTGGACGAGGCCATCCGGCTCTCGTCGCACCAGCCCGGGAAGGTGCTGCTGGTGGACCGGCAACTGGCGCAAATGCCCCGTACCGAGGGCCGCGATGAGGACTACGCCGCCTGGCGCGAACGCGTGGCCGGCGTGCAGGTGCCGTGCGTGTGGCTGGAATCGAGCGAGCCGTCGTACGTGCTCTACACCTCCGGCACCACCGGCAAGCCCAAGGGCGTGCAGCGCGATACCGGCGGCTACGCGGTGGCGCTGGCCACCTCGATGGAATACATCTTCTGCGGCAAGCCCGGCGACACCATGTTCACCGCGTCGGACATCGGCTGGGTGGTGGGGCACAGCTATATCGTCTACGGCCCGCTGCTGGCCGGCATGGCCACGCTGATGTATGAAGGCACGCCGATCCGCCCCGACGGTGGCATCCTGTGGCGGCTGGTGGAGCAATACCAGGTCAACCTGATGTTCAGCGCGCCGACCGCGATCCGCGTGCTGAAGAAGCAGGACCCGGCCTGGCTGACGCGTTATGACCTGTCCAGCCTGCGCCTGCTGTTCCTGGCCGGCGAGCCGCTGGACGAGCCCACCGCGCGCTGGATCCAGGACGGCCTGGGCAAGCCCGTGGTCGACAACTACTGGCAGACCGAATCCGGCTGGCCGATCCTCGCGATCCAGCGCGGCATCGAGGCGCTGCCGCCCAAGCTGGGCTCGCCCGGCGTGCCCGCCTATGGCTATGACCTGAAGATCGTCGACGAGAACACCGGCGCTGAATGCCCGCCGGGGCAGAAGGGCGTGGTCGCCATCGACGGCCCGCTGCCGCCGGGATGCATGAGCACGGTCTGGGGCGACGACGACCGCTTCGTGCGCACCTACTGGCAGGCGGTGCCGAACCGGCTGTGCTATTCGACCTTCGACTGGGGCGTGCGCGACGCCGACGGCTACGTCTTTATCCTGGGCCGCACCGACGACGTGATCAACGTGGCCGGCCACCGGCTGGGCACCCGCGAGATCGAGGAAAGCCTGTCGTCCAACGCCGCCGTGGCCGAGGTGGCGGTGGTGGGCGTGCAGGACGCGCTCAAGGGGCAGGTGGCCATGGCCTTCTGCATCGCCCGCGATCCGGCGCGCACGGCCACGGCCGAAGCGCGGCTGGCATTGGAGGGCGAGCTGATGAAGACAGTGGAGCAGCAACTGGGTGCCGTGGCGCGGCCGGCGCGCGTATTCTTTGTCAATGCGCTGCCCAAGACGCGCTCCGGCAAGTTGCTGCGGCGCGCCATGCAGGCGGTGGCCGAAGGACGCGATCCGGGCGACCTGACCACGATCGAGGACCCGGGTGCGCTGGAACAGTTGCAGGCAGCGCTGAAAGGCTAGATGGCGGGCTGAGGGCGTGGGATGCGGGTGCCGTGCGGGGCACTCCGCATCCCGCCCTTGCCATCGGCCGTGATGCAGTCTAATATTTGAAGCATAAAATATTTAGACATCATCTAGATGGCGGTGTGATCCTGGGCAAAGGTGCCCGGCGCAGCCGGCAGGAGGCGACAGATGCGAGTGCTTTGTATTGGTGGTGGCCCGGCAGGCCTGTACTTCGGGCTGCTGATGAAGCTGCAGGATCCGGCCAACGAGGTCATCGTGGTCGAGCGCAACCGGCCCTACGACACCTTCGGCTGGGGCGTGGTGTTCTCTGACGCCACCATGGACAACCTGAAGCAAGCCGACCCGGTCAGCGCGGCCGAGATCAACGCGGCCTTCAACCACTGGGACGATATCGACATCCATATCGGCGGGCGCACCATCCGCTCCGGCGGCCATGGCTTTATCGGCATCGGCCGCAAGCGCCTGCTCAATATCCTGCAGGCACGCTGCGAGGCGCTGGGCGTGAAGCTGGTGTTCGAGATCGATGTGTCCGACGACCAGGCGCTGGCGATGCAATACCAGGCCGACCTGGTGATCGCCTCGGACGGCCTGAACAGCCGCATCCGCACCCGCTACGCCGACACCTTCCAGCCTGACATCGACACGCGCCAGTGCCGCTTTGTCTGGATGGGCACGCACAAGCTGTTCGACGCCTTCACCTTTGCCTTCGAGAAGACCGAGCACGGCTGGTTCCAGGCGCACGCCTACCGCTTTGACGACACCACCTCGACCTTTATCGTCGAGGCCCCGGAGTCGGTCTGGCGCGCCGCGGGCATCGAGCAGATGAGCCAGGAAGAGGGCGTGGCCTACTGCGAGCGCCTGTTCGCGCGCTACCTCGACGGCAACAAGCTGATCACCAATGCGGCGCACCTGCGCGGCTCGGCGATCTGGATCCGCTTCCCGCGCGTGATCTGCCGCCAATGGGTGCATTGGAACACCTTGCCCGACGGCCGCCGCGTGCCGGTGGTGCTGATGGGCGATGCCGCGCACACCGCGCACTTCTCGATCGGTTCGGGCACCAAGCTGGCGCTGGAAGATGCGATTGACCTGGCCGAGGAAATCCGTGGCAGGGGTCATGACGGCCTGCCCGATGCACTGTCGCGCTACGAAGCCACGCGCGGCGTCGAAGTGCTGAAGATCCAGAACGCGGCGCGCAACTCGACCGAATGGTTCGAGAACGTCGAGCGCTACGCGGGCAGCCTGCCGCCGGAGCAGTTCGCCTATTCCCTGCTGACCCGCTCGCAGCGCATCTCGCATGAGAACCTGCGCGTGCGCGATGCGGACTACGTGGCGCAGTTCGAGCACTGGCTGGCGCGGCAGGCCGGCGTGCAACCGGAAAGCCTGCAACTGCGCGAGCATCAGCCGCTGCCGCCGATGTTCACGCCGTTCCGCATGCGCGGCGTCACGCTGAAGAACCGCGTGGTGGTGTCGCCGATGGCGATGTACTCATGCACCGACGGCGTGCCCGGCGACTTCCACCTGGTCCACCTGGGTTCGCGCGCGCTGGGCGGCGCCGGCATGGTGGTGGCGGAGATGACCTGCGTGTCGCCCGATGCGCGCATCACGCCGGGATGCCCGGGTTTGTGGAACGACGCACAGCGCGATGCCTGGCGCCGCATCGTCGACTTCGTGCATGCCAACAGCGATGCGCGCATCGCCATGCAGATCGGCCACTCGGGCCGCAAGGGTTCGACCCAGCTCGGCTGGGAGGCAATGGACCATCCGCTGCCGGACGGCAACTGGCCGGTGATCTCGGCCTCGCCGCTGCCCTACCTGCCGGGCGAGTCGCAGACCCCGCGCGAGATGACGCGCGCAGACATGGACCGTGTGCGCGATGACTTCGTCGCCAGCGCGCGCCGCGCCGCCGAGGCCGGCTTCGACTGGCTGGAGCTACACTGCGCGCACGGCTACCTGCTGTCGAGCTTTATCTCGCCGCTGACCAATACGCGGGAAGATGAATACGGCGGTTCGCTGGCCGCGCGGCTGCGCTACCCGCTGGAGGTGTTTGCCGCGGTGCGTGAGGTGTGGCCGGAACACAAGCCGATGTCGGTGCGCATCTCGGCGCACGACTGGGTCGAAGGCGGCATCACCCCCGACGACGCGATCGAGATCGCACGCGCCTTCAAGGCCGCCGGCGCCGATATGATCGACTGCTCGTCGGGCCAGGTCAGCCCGGACCAGGCCCCGGTCTACGGCCGCATGTACCAGACCCCGTTTGCCGACCGCATCCGCAACGAAGCCGGCATCGCCACCATTGCCGTGGGCGCGATCTTCGAGGCCGACCACGTCGACTCGATCATCGCCGCGGGCCGTGCCGACCTGTGCGCGATCGCGCGGCCGCATCTGGCCAACCCGGCCTGGACGCTGCAGGAAGCGGCGCGCATCGGCTATCGCGATATCGCCTGGCCCAAGCAGTACCAGGCCGGCAAGCGGCAACTTGAAACCAACCTGGAACGCGCCGCGGCGCAGGAGAAGCAGGGATGACGCGCAGCACGGGTTCACTGTCAGGGCGCCACGCGCTGGTCACCGGCGGCGGGCGCGGCATCGGCGCGGCCATCGCGCGCCGGCTGCTGGCCGACGGCGCCAGCGTGACACTGCTGGGCCGCGATGCCGGCGCCTTGCAGGCGACCGTGCAAGCGCTGCGTGAGCTTGCTTCCGCAGGCGCCGTAGTCTCCTTTGTCACGGCCGATATTGCCGATGCCGACAGCGTGGCACGCGCCTTCGCCGCCGCCGCGGAACAGGCCGGCCCGGTGTCGATGCTGGTCAACAATGCCGGCCAGGCGCACAGCGCTCCGTTCCTGAAGACCGACGCCGCGCTGTGGCAGCGCATGCTGGACGTGAACCTGACCGGCACCTTCCTGTGCACGCAGGCGGCGCTGCCGGCGATGCTCGACGCGGGCTGGGGCCGTATCGTCAATGTGGCGAGCACGGCCGGCCTGATCGGCTATGGTTATGTCAGTGCCTATTGCGCGGCCAAGCATGGGGTGATCGGCCTGACGCGCGCGCTGGCGCTGGAAACCGCGGCCAAGGGCGTGACCGTCAACGCGGTCTGCCCGGGCTATACCGAAACCGACATCGTGCGCGACGCGGTGGCCAATATCGTCGGCAAGACCGGCCGCACTGAAGCCGAGGCCCGCGCTGAACTGGCCGCGCGCAATCCGCAGCGCCGCCTGGTGCAGCCCGAGGAAGTGGCCGACGCCGTGGCCTGGCTGTGCCAGCCGTCCGCCGCGGCGATCACCGGCCAGGCAATCCCGGTGGCCGGCGGCGAGGTGATGGCCGGCTGACAACGACAGCACAAGGACCTGAGAGAGAACCCATGACAGAGATCGCACTCGACATGCGCCACCACAAGCGCAGCTTTGCCGGCTACCAGCCGGAGCACTTCCTGTGGTCGGTGTCCGGCGACGGCAAGGTCGGCACCGTGACGCTGAACCGGCCGGAGCGCAAGAACCCGCTGACCTTCGATTCCTACGCCGAGCTGCGCGATCTGTTCCGCGGCCTGTGCTATGCCAGCGACATCAAGGCGGTGGTGGTGACGGGCGCGGGCGGCAACTACTGCTCGGGCGGCGACGTGCACGAGATCATCGGGCCTCTCACGCGCATGACCATGCCTGAGCTGCTCGACTTCACGCGCATGACCGGCGATCTGGTCAAGGCCATGCGCGCCTGCCCGCAGCCGGTGGTGAGCGCGGTCGACGGCATCTGCGCCGGCGCCGGCGCGATGATGGCGCTGGCCTCCGACATGCGCCTGGGCACGGCGCAGGCCAAGACCGCGTTCCTGTTCACGCGCGTCGGCCTGGCCGGCGCCGACATGGGCGCGTGCACGCTGCTGCCGCGCGTGATCGGGCAGGGGCGTGCCAGCGAGCTGCTCTACACCGGCCGCTCGATGAGCGCGGAAGAGGGCCTGCAGTGGGGCTTCTTCAATGCGCTGCATCCGTCCGAAGCGGTGCTGGCCCAGGCGCAGGCACTGGCCGCGCAACTGGCCGCCGGCCCGACCTTTGCCCACGGCGTGACCAAGAAGCTGCTGCACCAGGAATGGAACATGGGGCTGGACGAGGCCATCGAGGCCGAGGCCGAAGCCCAGGCCATCTGCATGCAGACGCGCGACTTCCGCCGCGCCTACGAGGCCTTCGTCGCCAAGACCAAGCCGGTGTTCGAAGGGGACTGAAGCGCCATGTCCGACAAGACCTATCTCGACCTGCCGCTGTTCGACGACGCGCACCGCGCACTGGAGCGCGAACTGGACGCCTGGTGCGCGCAACACCTCCATGTCGACCACAGCGATACCGACGCCGCCTGCCGCGCGCTGGTGCGCCAGCTGGGCGATGCCGGCTGGCTGCGCTACTGCGTGCCGGCCGCGCACGGCGGCGCGCTGCCGGCGCTGGATTCGCGCTCGCTGTGCCTGCTGCGCGAGACCCTGGCGCGCCATGACGGCCTGGCCGATTTTGCCTTTGCCATGCAGGGGCTGGGCTCGGGCGCGATCTCGCTGGCCGGCAGCGATGCGCTGCGCGCGCATTACCTGCCGCGCGTGGCCCGCGGCGAGGCGATTGCCGCGTTTGCGCTGTCCGAGCCGGAGGCCGGTTCCGATGTGGCCGCCATGCAGTGCAGCGCACGGCTGTCGGACGACGGCAGCCACTATGTGATCGATGGCGCCAAGACCTGGATTTCCAACGGCGGCATTGCCGACTTCTACTGCGTGTTCGTGCGCACCGGCGAGGCGCCGGGCGCGCGCGGCATCTCCGCCTTTGTGGTGGACGCCGATACGCCGGGCCTGACCATCGCCGAGCGCATCGACGTGATGGCGCCGCACCCGCTCGCCACGCTGCGTTTCGACAACTGCCGCGTGCCCGTGGGCAACCGGCTGGGCGAGGCGGGGCAGGGCTTCAAGGTGGCGATGATGACGCTCGACATCTTCCGTGCCTCCGTCGCGGCGGCGGCGCTGGGCTTTGGCCGCGCCGCGCTGGACGATGCACTGGCGCGCGCCTGCGCGCGCCCGATGTTCGGCGGCGTGCTGGCCGACCTGCAGCTGACGCAGGCCGCCATCGGCGACATGGCCACCGCGATCGACGCCGCGGCGCTGCTGACCTACCGCGCGGCCTGGCTGCGCGATGTCAAGGGCCAGCGCACCACGCGCGAGGCGGCCATGGCCAAGATGGTGGCGACCGAGAATGCGCAGCAGGTGATCGACCGTGCGGTGCAGATGTTCGGCGGCCTGGGCGTCAAGGTCGGCACGCGGGTGGAAAGCCTGTACCGCGAGATCCGCTCGCTGCGCATCTATGAAGGCGCCACCGAAGTGCAGAAGCTGATCATTGCGCGCGAGACGCTGGCCGGGCGCAAAGCCTGACGCGCCCGCGTGCCACCCACGAACTGCCGTACCGATACAGAGCAGACAGGAGACAAGCCATGGCGACCACAGCCCACCTCGATACCTTCGCGCGCGACCGCCTGCCGCCGCCCGATATGTGGCCGGTGTTCCGCTTCAATGCCGATACCGACTACCCGGAGCGGATGAATGCCGCGGTGGAACTGGTAGACCGCCATGTGCGCGAAGGCCGCGGCGAGCGCATCGCCATCCGCCATCGCCGCGACGGACAGGTCGAGACGGTCACGTATGCGCAGCTGGCGGCGCTGGTGAACCGCATCGCCCATGTGCTGGTCGAGGACATGCAGCTGGTGCCCGGCAATCGCGTGCTGCTGCGCGGGCCCAACAACCTGATGATGGCCGCCAGCTGGCTGGCCACGCTCAAGGCGGGCCTGGTCGCGGTGCCGACCATGCCGCTGCTGCGCGCCAAGGAACTGAAGCAGATCATCGACAAGGCCCAGGTCAGCGCCGCGCTGTGCGATGCGCGGCTGCGCGAGGAACTCGATGCCAACCTGCAGGCCGGCGGCGAATTCCATTGCCCGAGCCTGGCGCGCACGCTGTACTTCAACGGTGAAGGCGAGGGTTCGCTGGAGGCGGCGATGGCGGGCAAGCCGGATGCCTTCGAGGCCTGCGACACCGCCAGCGACGACGTCTGCCTGATCGCCTTTACCAGCGGCACCACCGGCCAGCCCAAGGGCACCATGCACTTCCATCGCGACGTGCTGGCCATGTGCGACCTGTTCCCGCGCCACGTGCTGCGCCCGCGGCCCGACGACGTGTTCTGCGGCACGCCGCCGATCGCGTTCACCTTCGGGCTGGGCGGCATGCTGTGTTTCCCGCTGCGCATCGGCGCCAGCGCCGTGCTGGCCGAGAAGCTGACGCCAGAGACGCTGCTCGGGCTGATCCAGGATTTCCGCGCCACCATTGTCTTTACCGCCCCGACCTTCTACCGGCAGATGGCAGCGCTGGCGCGGCGCTACGACCTGTCCAGCCTGAAGAAGAGCGTGTCGGCCGGCGAAGCCCTGCCGGACGCCACGCGCCAGAGCTGGAAGGCGGCCACCGGCATCGAGATGACCGACGGCATCGGCGGCACGGAGATGATGCATATCTTTATCTCCAGCGCCGGCGCCGAGGTCAGGCCGGGCGCGATCGGGCGCGTGGTGCCGGGCTATGTCGCGCAGATCGTCGACGAGAACATGCAGCCCCTGCCGCCGGGGCAGGTCGGCAAGCTCGCGGTGCAGGGGCCGACCGGCTGCCGCTACCTGGACGATCCACGCCAGTCCAACTATGTGAAGGCGGGCTGGAACCTGCCGGGCGATACCTTTTTCGTCGACGAGGACGGCTACTACTTCTACCAGGCGCGTTCGGACGACATGATCATCTCAGCCGGCTACAACATCGCCGGGCCGGAGGTGGAAAGCGCACTGATGCAGCACGAGGCAGTGGCCGAATGCGGTGTGGTCGGCGCGCCCGACGACGGGCGCGGCCAGGTGGTGATGGCCTATGTGGTGCTGCGCGAGGGCGTGGCGGCGGACGACGCTACCCGCACCGCGCTGCAGGACTACGTGAAGCGCCAGATCGCGCCCTACAAGTATCCGCGCCGCATTGTGTTCGTGCCGGCGCTGCCGCGCACCGAGACCGGCAAGCTGCAGCGCTTCCGGCTGCGGCAGATGGCGGAGCAGGGCAATGGCGGCGGCAATGGCGGCGGCAATGGCGGCGGCAATGGCGGCGTCAACCAGGCGGGGAAGCCATGAGCCCCGTGTTCCGCAGCACCGTCCTGGTGCGCTTCAAGCACTGCGACGCCGCGGGCATCGTGTTCTACCCGCGCTATTTCGAGATGCTCAACGACCTGATCGAAGACTGGTTCAGCGAGGCGCTGGGCTGGCCCTTCGATGCCATGCATGGCGAGGGCCGCGCCGGCGTGCCGACCGCCGAGCTGGAGTGCCGCTTCCTGGCTCCGAGCCGGCTGGGCGAGGTGCTGACGCGCGAGCTGCGCGTGCTGAAGCTGGGCCAGTCCAGCTTTACCCTCGCGATCCGCTTCGCCGGCCCGCATGACGATACCCGCATGGAAGTGACGCAGCGGCTGGTCTGCGTCGATACCGGCTCGATTGCTCCGCAGCCGTTGCCCGATGCCGTGCGCCAGGCCATGTCGTCCTACCTAGTCGCGACGGCCTGAATCCCCGAATTCCATCTACTCATACAGATACCAACAGGAAAACGCACCATGAACATCCTGCAGCCGCCCGACTGGGCGCCCCCGCGTGGCTACGCCAACGGCACCATGACCGAAATGCAGGTCGGCAGCCGCCTCCTCTTTGTCAGCGGCCAGATCGGCTGGACCGGCAAATGTGAATTCGAGACCGACGACTTCGGCCTGCAGGTGGCACAGGCGCTGCGCAACGTGGTTGCCGTGCTGGCGGCCGGCGACGCGCTGCCCGAGCATATCGTGCGCATGACCTGGTATGTGAAGGACAAGGCGGAATATGTCGGCGCCTATGGGGCGATCGGCCAGCATTACCGGGCCATCATCGGCCGCCACTTTCCGGCGATGACGGCGGTCGAGGTCGCGGACCTGGTGGAGCCGCGCGCCAAGGTGGAAATCGAGGTCACGGCGGTCGTGCCGCCGCGGGCGTAACGTAGCAGGCACAGGGCTGGATGGTGGCCGGCGGCGTGGCGCAGCCGGCGCCTGCCGCGTGCAAGTCCTTGAAAACTTGAGAAATTGGGTTGCGCGGGATATAATTCGAAAGTTTCGCTTTCAGAACCCTTCACCCTAGCGCCTACCGCTTTCCACCTTCCGCCGCCCCCAGCCGCGCCGCCTTTGCTGTCCGCATTCAATGTGACGCAAGGAGCATGTCGCAACCGGATCCGACCGCATCGGCGCAATGCCGCTGCCGCCGTCACGGATCCAGCCTGGGAGGCACGAGGCGTCGATTGGTCGGTCACGGGGTGAGTCCAGCAGGAGCCTACCCGTGTTACCGTCTTTTCCGTCCGCCATTCTCGCGCTTGCAGACGGCACGGTCTTTCGTGGCTATTCCATTGGCGCTTCCGGCCATACCATCGGTGAAGTGGTGTTCAACACCGCCATCACCGGTTACCAGGAAATCCTCACCGACCCGAGTTACTCCCGGCAGATCGTCACGCTGACGTATCCGCATATCGGTAACTACGGGGTCAATCCTGAGGATGTCGAAGCCACGAAAGTCCATGCCGCCGGCCTGATCATCAAGGATCTGCCGATCCTGGCCTCGAACTTCCGCAAGGAGCACACCCTTGCCCACTACCTGAAGCAGGAAAAGGTGGTGGCCATCGCCGGCATCGATACGCGCAAGCTGACGCGTATCCTGCGCGAAAAGGGTGCCCAGAACGGCTGCATCCTGGCCGGCGAAGACAATGTCCAGAAGGCCATCGACCTGGCCCGCTCGTTCCCCGGCCTGGCCGGCATGGACCTGGCCAAGGTGGTCTCGGTCAAGGAACCGTACGAGTGGACCCAGTCCGAATGGAAGCTGGGCGAAGGCTACGGCAAGCAGGACAAGCCGCAATTCCACGTGGTCGCCTATGACTACGGCGTCAAGTACAACATCCTGCGCATGCTGGCCGAGCGCGGCTGCAAGGTCACGGTGCTGCCCGCGCAGGCGAGCGCCGCCGACGCGCTGGCGCTGAATCCGGACGGTGTGTTCCTGTCCAACGGCCCCGGCGACCCCGAGCCGTGCGACTACGCCATCGCCGCCACGCGCGAGTTCATCGAGCGCGGCATCCCGACCTTCGGCATCTGCCTGGGCCACCAGATCATGGCGCTGGCAGTTGGCGCCAAGACCCTGAAGATGAAGTTCGGCCACCACGGCGCCAACCACCCGGTCAAGGACCTGGACGATGGCCGCGTGGTGATCACGTCGCAGAACCACGGCTTCGCGGTCGATGCGGACACGCTGCCGTCGAACGTGCGCGTGACGCACAAGTCGCTGTTCGACGGTTCGCTGCAGGGTTTCGCGCTGACCGACAAGCCGGCTTTCTGCTTCCAGGGCCACCCGGAAGCGTCGCCCGGTCCGAACGACGTGGCTTACCTGTTCGACCGCTTCATCAAGCTGATGACGGACGCGCGCAAGTAAGCGGGCAAGAAGAACAGCGCAGACCTCAGGGACATCCCATGAACGCCTTCATGCATACCGCTTTCGGCATCACCGATTTCTGGACCTATGTGCTGGGCACGATCTTTATCGTGCTGCTGCCGGGGCCGAACTCGATGTATGTGCTGTCGGTGGCGGCGCAGCGCGGCGTGCGCGCCGGCTACAAGGGCGCGTGCGGGGTGTTCCTGGGCGACTTCGTGCTGATGGTGCTGTCGGCGGCGGGCGTGGCCTCGCTGCTCAAGGCCAGCCCGGCGCTGTTCTACGTGGTGAAGTACGTTGGCGCGGCCTACCTGGCGTGGATTGGTTTCAGCATGCTGCGCGGCGCGCTGCGCAACTGGGCCGCGCGCGGCGATGCCGCCGCCACCGCGCCGGTTAGCAAGGCCGACCAGTCCGACCCGTTCCGCAAGGCGTTGCTGATCAGCCTGCTGAACCCGAAGGCGATCCTGTTCTTCATCTCGTTCTTCATCCAGTTTGTCGACCCGGCCTTCGCTTACCCGGTGCTGTCGTTCTCCGTGCTGGGCCTGGTCGCCCAGTTCTGCAGCTTTGCCTACCTGACCACGATCATCTTCGTGGGCGCGAAGCTGGCCGACGCATTCCGGCGCCGCCGGCGCCTGTCGGCGGGCATGTCGAGCGGGGTGGGCGCGATGTTCATCGGCTTCGGCGCCAAGCTGGCGACGGCCACGATGAACTGAGCAAGACGATATTTTTGAATCCTGACGGATTCCCTGATTACCGGCGCGGTCCGCAGGCAAGGCGGGCCGGCCCATAAAGAGAGCGTGCAATGCCAAAACGCACAGACATCAAGAGCATCCTGATCATCGGCGCGGGCCCCATCATCATCGGCCAGGCGTGCGAGTTCGACTACTCCGGCGCCCAGGCCTGCAAGGCGCTGCGCGAGGAAGGCTTCAAGGTCATCCTGGTCAATTCGAACCCGGCGACCATCATGACCGACCCCAACACGGCCGATGTGACCTACATCGAGCCGATCACCTGGGAAGTGGTCGAGCGCATCATCGAGAAGGAACGCCCGGACGCGATCCTGCCGACCATGGGCGGCCAGACCGCGCTGAACTGCGCGCTGGACCTGCACCGTCACGGCGTGCTGGAGAAATACAAGGTCGAGCTGATCGGCGCCTCGCCGGAAGCCATCGACAAGGCCGAGGACCGCCAGAAGTTCAAGGACGCCATGACCAAGATCGGTCTGGGTTCGGCCAAGTCGGGCATCGCCCACTCGATGGACGAAGCCATGGCCGTGCAGTCGCGCATTGCCCAGGAAACCGGCACCGGCGGCTACCCGATCGTGATCCGCCCGTCGTTCACGCTGGGCGGCAGCGGCGGCGGCATCGCCTACAACCGCGAAGAATTCGAAGAGATCTGCAAGCGCGGCCTGGACCTGTCGCCGACGCGCGAGCTGCTGATCGAAGAATCGCTGCTGGGCTGGAAAGAGTATGAGATGGAAGTGGTCCGCGACAAGAAGGACAACTGCATCATCATCTGCTCGATCGAGAACCTGGACCCGATGGGCATCCACACCGGCGACTCGATCACCGTCGCTCCAGCCCAGACCCTGACCGACAAGGAATACCAGATCCTGCGCAACGCGTCGCTGGCCGTGCTGCGCGAGATCGGCGTCGACACCGGCGGCTCCAACGTGCAGTTCTCGATCAACCCGAAGGACGGTCGCATGATCGTCATCGAGATGAACCCGCGCGTGTCGCGTTCGTCGGCGCTGGCCTCCAAGGCCACCGGCTTCCCGATCGCCAAGGTCGCGGCCAAGCTGGCCGTGGGCTACACGCTGGACGAGCTGAAGAACGAGATCACCGGCGGCGCGACCCCGGCTTCGTTCGAGCCGTCGATCGACTACGTGGTCACCAAGGTGCCGCGTTTCGCGTTTGAGAAATTCCCGCAGGCCGACAGCCACCTGACCACCCAGATGAAGTCGGTGGGCGAGGTGATGGCGATGGGCCGCACCTTCCAGGAATCGTTCCAGAAGGCCCTGCGCGGCCTGGAAGTGGGCGTCGACGGCCTGGACGAAAAGTCGTCGGACCGTGACGAGGTCGTCGAGGAAATCGGCGAAGCCGGCCCCGACCGCATCTGGTACGTGGGCGACGCCTTCCGCCTGGGCATGTCGCTGGAAGAGGTCTATGCCGAGACCGACATCGACCCCTGGTTCCTGGCCCAGATCGAAGACATCATCAAGACCGAAGGCCTGGTCAAGACGCGCACGCTGGAAAGCCTGTCGACCGCCGAGCTGCGTTTCCTGAAGCAGAAGGGCTTCTCCGACCGCCGCCTGGCCAAGCTGCTGAAGACCGACGCCAAGGCCGTGCGCGAAGCGCGCATCGCCCAGAACGTGCGCCCGGTCTACAAGCGCGTGGACACCTGCGCGGCCGAGTTCGCCACCAACACCGCCTACATGTACTCGACCTACGAGGCCGAGCATGGCGAGTGCGAGGCGCAGCCGACCGACAAGAAGAAGATCATGGTGCTGGGCGGCGGCCCGAACCGGATCGGTCAGGGCATCGAGTTCGACTACTGCTGCGTGCACGCCGCGTTGGCGCTGCGCGAAGACGGGTACGAGACCATCATGGTCAACTGCAACCCGGAAACCGTGTCGACCGACTATGACACCTCGGACCGCCTGTACTTCGAGCCGCTGACGCTGGAGGACGTGCTGGAGATCGTCGCGCTCGAGAAGCCGGTCGGCGTGATCGTGCAGTACGGCGGCCAGACCCCGCTGAAGCTGGCGCTGGACCTGGAAGCCAACGGCGTGCCCATCATCGGCACCAGCCCCGACATGATCGACGCGGCCGAAGACCGCGAGCGCTTCCAGAAACTGCTGCAGGAGCTGGGCCTGCGCCAGCCGCCCAACCGCACCGCGCGTGCCGAGGACGAGGCGCTGCGCCTGGCCGAAGAGATCGGCTACCCGCTGGTGGTGCGCCCGTCGTACGTGCTGGGCGGCCGCGCCATGGAAATCGTGCATGAGCCGCGCGACCTCGAGCGCTACATGCGCGAGGCCGTCAAGGTCTCGAACGATTCCCCGGTGCTGCTGGACCGCTTCCTGAACGACGCCATCGAGTGCGACGTCGATGCCATCTCCGACGGCAAGCGCGTCTTCATCGGCGGCGTGATGGAGCACATCGAGCAGGCTGGCGTGCACTCGGGCGACTCCGCCTGCTCGCTGCCGCCGTACTCGCTGTCGGCCGAGACCGTGGCTGAACTGAAGCGCCAGACCGCCGCGATGGCCAAGGCGCTGAACGTGATCGGCCTGATGAACGTGCAGTTCGCGATCCAGCAGAACGACGGCGTCGATACCGTCTATGTGCTGGAAGTGAACCCGCGCGCCTCGCGTACTGTGCCGTACGTGTCCAAGGCCACCGGCTTGCAGCTGGCCAAGATCGCCGCGCGCTGCATGGCGGGCCAGTCGCTGGACGAGCAGGGCATCGGCGAAGAAGTCATCCCGCCGTACTACAGCGTCAAGGAAGCGGTGTTCCCGTTCAACAAGTTCCCGGGCGTCGATCCGGTCCTCGGACCTGAAATGCGCTCGACCGGCGAAGTGATGGGGGTGGGCAAGGCCTTCGGCGAGGCGCTGTTCAAGAGCCAGCTGGCCGCGGGTTCGCGCCTGCCGGAGAAGGGCACCGTGCTGATCACCGTGAAGGACAGCGACAAGCCGCGCGCCGTTGGCGTGGCTCGCATGCTGCACGACATGGGCTACCCGATCGTTGCCACCCGCGGCACCGCCTCGGCCATCGAGGCCGCCGGCATCCCGGTCAAGACCGTCAACAAGGTCAAGGACGGCCGTCCGCATATCGTGGACATGATCAAGAACGGCGAACTGGCGCTGGTGTTCACCACTGTGGACGAAACCCGCACCGCGATTGCCGATTCGCGCTCGATCCGGACCTCGGCGCTGGCTCACCGCATTCCTTACTACACCACCATCGCCGGCGCCCGCGCCGCGGTGGAGGGCCTGAAGCACATGCAGAGCCTGGAGGTCTACGACCTGCAGAGCCTGCACGCCTCGCTGGCCTGAAGCCCCGCAGGTAAGGCAAGCGGCACATTGCCACTGGCCGGGCGGGTTGTGCCCGGTCAAGTCCAGGAAGCCCGCCGGAGTTGCTGCCGGCGGGCTTCCTGGCCTAAACTACGTCAAATTCGCCGATCGATGCGGCGTGCCCGCATTCGGTCCTGTCTGAAAGCCGCGGTTGAGCGGAAGTGCCCTGGCAGCATTGGCCAGGGATGGCTCCAGCTCCGCTGCGGCTCATTTTTTTGTTGAACGAAGACATGAGCACCATTCCGATTACCAAGCGTGGCGCAGAGCTCCTGAAGGAGGAGCTGCAGCGCCTGAAGGCTGTCGAGCGTCCGTCGGTGATCAATGCGATCTCGGAAGCCCGCGCACAGGGCGACCTGTCTGAAAACGCCGAATACGACGCCGCCAAGGAAAAGCAAGCCTTTATCGAAGGCCGCATCCTGGAAGTGGAGGCCAAGCTGTCGGCCGCACAGATCATCGACCCGACCCAGCTGGACACCGACGGCCGCATCGTCTTTGGCGCGACTGTGGACCTGGAAGACCTGGAGTCCGGCAGTCCCGTCAGCTACCAGATCGTGGGCGATGACGAAGCCGACATCGACGTCGGCAAGATCTCGGTCAGCTCGCCCATCGCGCGTGCGCTGATCGGCAAGTTCGAAGGCGACGTCGCAACCGTGCTGGCCCCTGGCGGCGAGCGCGAGTACGAAGTCATTACCGTACGCTATATCTGACGCCGGCCCGGCCGGCAGGCTTGCACCTGGCCCGGCCCCCGGAAAGACCGGCACGTGTTCTCCAATTCCTATAACAATCTGCCGCCGCTGCCGCACCGCATCTTCCTGCTGCTGACGGTGGTGTGGGCGGGCAGCCTCTGGACCGTCGGCTACATGGTGGCGCCGACTTTGTTTTCGGTGCTGCCCAGCCGCGAGATGGCGGGCATGATCGCCGGGCACCTGTTCCATACCGAGGCCATCGTCGGGGTCACCATCGGCGTGCTGCAGCTGGTGCTGTGCAACGTGATGATCCGGCGCGGTGCCCACCGCTATCGCGGCCTGCGCTGGCTGGTGCTGGGCATGTTGTGCTGCGTGCTGGCGGGCTACTTCGGCACCCAGCCGTTCATGGCCGGCCTGAAGGAAAAGGCGCTGGCACTGGGCGTCGGCGTTTCGGAATCGCCTTACAAGGCGCAGTTCGGCATGCTGCACGGCGTGTCGAGCGCCTTCTACCTGCTGCAAAGCCTGCTGGCGCTGGTGCTGGTGTGGCGCGCTTCGGCGCCGCGTTCGGCCGGGGAGTGAGGCCGGCCGCCGGCACGGCCACGGGCGTGGCGTGCCGGCATCGGGCGTCGCCTGGCAGCAACCCCGTCATGCTTCAGCTGATCGTGCTCAGCCCAGCGCCTTCTTCTTCTGGCTGGTCGGGCGTGCGCGCGAACGCTTCACATTGCCGCCGGCGGTGACGCGCTCGTTGCCAAGCACCGTGACTTCCTTGCGGGTCGGACGGCGGTTCGGCGCGGCGCTGGGCTTCTTGACCGTCACCGTGCGCGGGGCCGCGCCGCCACGGCGGGCGGGGGTGTGGCGGCCCAGGTCTTCGGCCTGGTTTTCCTTCAGGCGCGCTTCGCCCGGACGCCAGACCACCAGCAGCTTGCCGATATGCTGGATCGGCGCGGCGCTGAGCTGGTCGCAGATTTCCTCGTAGATGGCGATGCGCGCGTCGCGATCGTCGCCGAACACGCGGATCTTGATCAGGTCGTGGGCGGCCAGGCTGCGGTCGATCTCGGCCAGTACGGCACGGGTCAGGCCTTCGGCGCCGACCATCACGACCGGGTTCAGGGCATGGGCACGGGAGCGCAGGTCAGAGCGCTGGGCAGGGACTAGTTGTAGAGCGGGCATAGGTTGGCGCTGATTATTAGGCGCTTGAAATAGTGATAGAGCGCGTGGGCGCTGGAAATCGGGCGCTGCAGCCCGCGCCGGTCGTGACACGGCGGGTCGGGCAAGGACAGGCTGCCGACGGCCGCCCGGGGGCGGCAAGCCGGCAGCTGATAAGGCGAGCCGGCGGTCGGTATGCGGATTGGCGCGTATTATCCGTCAATCCGGCACTGTCGGGCAGCAAAATCATCAAAACAGTAGGAAAACCTTCGCGGGCGGCATTGAGCGGCGGGCGGGGCAGGGAACAGGCTGGTAACTGGTATGGCAAAAAACAAGTTCAATCATTCGTGGCTGCACGACCACATCAACGATCCGTACGTGAAAATGGCCCAGCGCGAGGGCTATCGCGCCCGCGCGGCCTACAAGCTCAAGGAGATCGACGAGCAGGACAAGCTGATCCGCCCGGGGCAGGTGATCGTCGACCTGGGCGCGGCGCCGGGCAGCTGGAGCCAGTACGCCCGCAACAAGCTGGCGGACTCGCCCCGGGCCAAGGACGGCAGGATCGATGGCGCCGTGGTCGCGATCGACCTGCTGCCGATGGAACCGGTCGCCGACGTCACTTTCATCCAGGGGGACTTCCGCGAGGAATCGGTCTTCCGCGAACTGGAAAGTGTGGTGCTGGACGCCTCCGGCGGTAACAAGATTGACCTTGTTTTGTCGGACATGGCCCCCAATTTGTCCGGTGTGGCCTTCGCCGATGCAGCACGGATCGAGTACCTGTGCGACCTGGCGCTGGAATTTGCGCAGGCCCATCTTAAGCCGGAGGGGGCATTGCTGGTAAAGTGCTTCCACGGGAGCGGCTACAGCCAGATCGTGGAGAAGTTCAAACGGCATTTCAAAGTGGTTGCGAAACGCAAGCCCAAGGCGTCTCGCGACAAGTCTTCCGAAACCTTTATCCTTGGGCGCTACCTCAAGGCAGTGGATTGACCGGTCTCGATACAAGCCAGGGCGAAAAAAAGAAGCGTGGAAAGTGCCCCACCCGGTGCTATCGGCATCATAGTTTCTCTGTTTCCCCCCGAGGGCGGGCGCTGCATTACAATGCAGCTATCCGTTGGCAAGGCAATTGCAAAGGAGTTCGGCCTTGAATAACAACCTGTTTCAAAAGGCGGCAATCTGGCTCGTGATCGCGCTGGTGTTGTTTACCGTCTTCAAGCAGTTCGACAAGCCCCGTGCGCAGGACAGCGTCACCTATTCGCAGTTCATGGATGACGCCAAGAATGGCAAGGTGTCGCGTGTCGACGTGCAGGGCCGCAACCTGGTGGTCTCGCCCAAGGAAGGCGCCAAGTACACCATCATCTCGCCGGGCGACATCTGGATGGTTGGCGACCTGATGAAGTACGGCGTCCAGGTGACCGGCAAGGCGGACGACGAACCCAACGTGCTGGTCCAGGCCCTGTATTACCTCGGGCCGACCCTGCTGATCATCGTGTTCTGGTTCTACATGATGCGCCAGATGCAGGGGGGCGGCAAAGGCGGCGCTTTCTCATTCGGCAAATCGCGTGCGCGCCTGATCGACGAGAACCAGAACGCCGTCACGTTCCAGGACGTGGCCGGCTGCGACGAGTCCAAGGAAGAAGTGGTCGAGCTGGTCGACTTCCTGAAGGACCCGCAGAAGTTCCAGAAGCTGGGCGGGCGCATCCCGCGCGGCGTGCTGCTGGTCGGCCCTCCGGGTACCGGCAAGACGCTGCTGGCGCGCGCCATTGCCGGCGAGGCCAAGGTACCGTTCTTCAGCATCTCGGGTTCCGACTTTGTGGAAATGTTCGTCGGCGTGGGTGCGGCCCGCGTGCGCGACATGTTCGAGAACGCCAAGAAGCAGGCACCCTGCATCGTGTTCATCGATGAAATCGACGCGGTTGGCCGCCATCGTGGCGCCGGCATGGGCGGCGGCAACGACGAGCGCGAGCAGACCCTGAACCAGATGCTGGTCGAGATGGACGGCTTCGAGGCCAACTCGGGCGTGATCGTGATCGCCGCGACCAACCGTGCCGACGTGCTGGACAAGGCGCTGCTGCGTCCGGGCCGTTTCGACCGCCAGGTCTACGTGGGCCTGCCGGACATCCGCGGCCGCGAGCAGATCCTGAAGGTCCATATGCGCAAGGTGCCGATCGGCAACGATGTCGACGCCTCGATCATCGCGCGCGGCACCCCGGGCTTCTCGGGCGCGGACCTGGCCAACCTGGTCAACGAAGCCGCACTGTTTGCCGCCCGCCGGAGCAAGCGCGTGGTCGATATGCAGGACTTCGAAGATGCCAAGGACAAGATCTATATGGGTCCGGAGCGCAAGTCGACGGTCATGCGCGAAGAAGAGCGCCGGGCCACGGCTTACCACGAGTCGGGCCATGCGGTGGTGGCCAAGCTGCTGCCCAAGGCCGATCCGGTGCACAAGGTCACCATCATGCCGCGTGGCTGGGCGCTGGGCGTGACCTGGCAGCTGCCGGAGCATGACAAGTATTCGAAGTACAAGGACAGCATGCTGGAAGAGGTTGCCATCCTCTTCGGCGGCCGCGCGGCGGAAGAGGTCTTCCTCAACGCCATGAGCACCGGTGCTTCCAACGACTTCGAGCGCGCCACCAAGCTTGCCCGCGACATGGTGACCCGCTTCGGTATGAGCGATTCGCTGGGTGCCATGGTCTACGTGGATACCGAGCAGGATGGCATGTTCGGCAAGCTGTCGTCGAAGACCGTGTCGGAAGCCACGCAGCAGAAGGTCGACGCCGAGATCCGCCGCATCATCGACGAGCAATACGCGCTGGCCAAGCGCCTGCTCGAAGAGAACCGCGACAAGGTCGAAGCCATGACCAACGCGCTGATGGAATGGGAAACCATCGATGCCGACCAGGTCAACGACATCATGGCCGGCAAGCCGCCGCGTCCGCCGCGCAGCGCGTCGGGCCCGAACGGCGGCGGCAGCACGCCTCCGGGCGGCTCGCCGGTGGCGCCGCCGACCAACGCGCCCGCCACGGCCTGATCCTGGTTCGTTCACAGACGACGCCGTAGTGATGGCTGTGTAGTGCCTGTCCCTGAAGCCGGTGCCTGGTGCACCGGCTTTTCCTTTTGCGCGGCATCCGCGGCGCCCGGATTGAATCAAGCATTCCTACCTTGCAGCAGACTTCTCAGACCCGGTATTTCCAGTGCGGCCGTTTTCGCTTTGCCCTGGACCAGCGCCCGCTGGTGATGGGTATCCTCAACGTCACGCCCGATTCTTTCTCCGATGGCGGCCAGCATGCCAGCCGGAACGCGGCGCTGCGCCATGCCGGGCAGATGATCGCCGAGGGTGTGGACATCATCGACATCGGCGGGGAATCGAGCCGGCCCGGTTCGGCGGCGCTGCCGCTGGAAGACGAACTGGCGCGCGTGATCCCGGTGGTGGAAGCGCTGCGCGACTGCGGCAAGCCGCTCTCGGTCGATACCTACAAGCCCGAGGTCATGCGCGCCGCGCTTGCGGCCGGAGCCGATCTCATCAACGATATCTGGGGTTTCCGTATGCCGGGCGCGGTCGAGGCCGTGGCGGCGGGGCAGGCGGGCCTGTGCGTGATGCATATGCAGCGCGATCCGCAGACCATGCAGGAAGACCCGCACTACGATGACGTGGTCGCCGAGGTGGCCGGGTTCCTTGCCGAGCGCATTGCCGTGCTGCGCGCTGCCGGCATCGACGATGCGCGCATCTCCCTCGATCCGGGGTTTGGCTTCGGCAAGACACCCGATCATAATTTGCGCCTGCTCGGCCAACTGCCGCGGCTGGCACTTGAGGGCCTGCCGGTGCTGGCGGGCATCTCGCGCAAGTCCACGCTGGGCGCGGTCCTCGGTGGCCGGCCGCCGCAGCAGCGTGTTGCGGCCAGCATTGCCGCCGCGGTGTGTGCGCTGGAGCGCGGAGCATTTATCGTGCGCGTGCATGATGTGGAGCAGACGGTGGATGCCGTGAAGACCTGGTGGGCGGTGCGCAACGAGTCCGTTGGCGCGGCCTGAATCAGCCGCGGCCACCGCAGACAGATCAACGACCAGAGTAAAGAAAGGGAATCAGCGAATGACACGCAAGTATTTCGGGACAGATGGCGTGCGGGGCAGGGTCGGCGAGGCGCCGATCACGCCGGACTTCGTGATGCGCCTGGGCCATGCGGCCGGCAAGGTGCTGGCCCACGGCGCCAAGACCGGGCAAGGCAAGCCGACCGTGCTGATTGGCAAGGACACGCGCATTTCCGGCTATATGCTGGAAGCGGCGCTGGAAGCCGGCTTTACCTCGGCCGGCGTGCACGTGCTGCTGACCGGCCCGCTGCCGACGCCGGGCATCGCCTACCTGACGCGGGCGCTGCGCCTGTCCGCGGGCGTGGTGATCTCGGCCAGCCACAATCCCTACTACGACAACGGCATCAAGTTCTTTTCGGCCGACGGCGACAAGCTGCCGGATGCGGTCGAGGCGGAGATCGAGGCTGCCATCGAAGAGCCGATGGTGTGCGCGCCGTCCGATGACCTGGGCCGCGCGCGCCGCATCAACGATGCCCCCGGCCGCTATATCGAGTTCTGCAAGAGCACCTTCCCGCATGAGCAGGACCTGTACGGCCTGAAGCTGGTGGTCGACTGCGCCCATGGCGCGGCCTACCACATCGCGCCGCACGTGTTCCATGAGTTGGGCGCCGACGTGGTTTCGATCGGCAACCAGCCGGACGGCCGCAATATCAACGACGGCTACGGCGCCACGGCGCCGGGCAAGCTGGTTGAGGCGGTCAAGGCACATGGGGCCGACCTGGGCCTGGCCTTTGACGGCGACGCCGACCGCTTGCAGGTGGTGGACGCCGACGGCCGTCTCTACAACGGCGACGAATTGCTGTATCTGATCGTGCGCGACCGCCAGGCCGCTGGCCAGGCGGTGCCGGGTGCCGTAGGCACGCTGATGACCAATATGGCGGTGGAGCTGGCGCTCAAGCGCCAGGGCGTGGAATTCGTGCGCGCCAAGGTAGGCGACCGCTATGTGCTGGAAGAGTTGAACAAGCGCAGCTGGACCCTTGGCGGCGAGGGCTCCGGCCACCTGCTGTGCCTGGACCGCCACAGCACCGGCGACGGCATCGTGTCGGCGCTGCAGGTGCTGGCCGCGCTGCGCCGCAGCGGCAAGACGCTGGCGCAGTTGCTCGAGGGCGTAAGGCTGTTCCCGCAGACGCTCATCAACGTGCGCGTGCAGAAAGGCTTCGACTGGCAGTCGCATGCTGGCCTGCAGGCCGCGCGCGCGGCGGTCGAGCCTGAACTGGAGGGGCGCGGCCGGGTGCTGATCCGTGCCTCCGGCACCGAACCGGTGGTGCGCGTGATGGTCGAGGCCGAGCAGGCCGAAATGGCCGAGCGCGCGGCCAGGCGGCTGGCCGATGCCTTGGGCGCCTGATACGCCGCCCCCTGACCAGAAACGCCGGGCCAGTCCCGGCGTTTTTTTATTCCATAACGCAATTAACCGCCGTCATATTGCGTCACCATGACTGCCGGATGGTAGCGGCGATCCCTTGCTGGAGGCCGGTTCCAAGAAGATTTAAAGATGTCACGGAATTGTCATACAGGGAGCATAGAGTTCGTCTTGTCAAAAATTTGTCATTCCCAACCAATGTTCTCTGGAGGACATATGAAGCTGGTCAAGACTGCCGTGGCAGGCATCGTTTCGATGGTGGTGGCGGGCACTGCGTTCGCGGCGGAAATTACCGGTGCAGGCGCTTCTTTCCCCGCGCCCGTGTATTCCAAGTGGGCCGACGCATACCAAAAAGCAACGGGTAACAAGGTCAACTATCAATCCATCGGTTCGTCGGGCGGGATCAAGCAGATCGGCGCCAAGACGGTCGATTTCGGTGCCTCGGACGCGCCGCTGAAGGACGAGGACCTGAACAAGCAGGGCCTGGTCCAGTTCCCGACCGTGATCGGCGGCGTGGTGCCGGTGATCAACCTGCAGGGCGTGAAGCCGGGCGAACTGACCATCACGGGCGAAGTGCTGGCCAACATCTACCTGGGCAAGATCAAGAAGTGGGATGACCCCGCGATCAAGGCGCTGAACCCGCAGGCCAAGCTGCCGAGCCAGGACATCCTGCCGGTGCGCCGCGCCGACGGTTCGGGCACGACCTTCATCTTCACCAACTACCTGTCCAAGGTCAGCCCGGACTGGAAGAGCGCGGTGGGCGAGGGCACCACGGTCAACTGGCCGGGCGGCGGCACCGGCGGCAAGGGCAACGAGGGCGTCGCCGCCTTCGTGCAGCGCCTGAACGGTGCGATCGGCTACGTCGAGTACGCCTACGCCAAGCAGAACAAGATGACCCACGTGAACATGAAGAACGCGTCGGGTGCCGTGGTCAAGCCGGGCGACGATGCCTTCAAGGCTGCCGCCGCCGGTGCGGACTGGAGCAAGACCTACTACCAGATCCTGACCAACCAGCCGGGCAAGGAAGCCTGGCCGATCGCCGGCGCCACCTTCATCCTGGTCCACAAGAACCAGGAAAAGGCCGCGCAGGGTGCCGAAGTGCTGAAGTTCTTCGACTGGGCCTACAAGAGCGGCGCCAACATGGCTGCCGACCTCGACTACGTGCCGCTGCCGGAAAACGTTGTGAACCAGATCCGTTCGACCTGGAAGACCAGCGTCAAGGACGCCTCGGGCAAGGCGCTGTACTGATCCTGACGGCATCGCCGGCCCCGCGCGAGTGCGGGGCCGGTGGCCGGGCTGCCCGAAACTGGCCCGGACACCGGGCTCCCGCCCAGGCGGGAGCGGCGATCCACCCTGAATTCCCGACATGGCGACTACCCCCTCCGAGATCCGCAACGTCCAGCCCCCGAGCCGCATGGGCGACATCCTGTTCGGCGGCCTGACGCGGGGCGCCGCGATCGTGACCCTGCTGCTGCTGGGCGGCATCATCGTCTCGCTCGCGATCAGCGCCTGGCCGTCGATCCAGACCTTCGGCGCGCGCTTCCTGTGGACCGCGGAGTGGGATCCTCCCGCCGATGTCTATGGCGCGCTGGTGCCCATCTACGGCACCATCGTGACCTCGCTGATCGCGCTGATCATCGCGGTGCCGGTGAGCTTCGGCATCGCGCTGTTCCTGACCGAGCTGTCGCCGGCCTGGCTGCGCCGCCCGCTGGGCACCGCCATCGAACTGCTCGCCGCGGTGCCGTCGATCGTCTACGGCATGTGGGGCCTGCTCGTGTTCGCGCCGATCTTCGGCGAGTATTTCCAGAAGCCCCTGGCCGCCACGGTGGGCCAGCTGCCGGTGGTCGGCAAGCTGTTCCAGGGCGCGCCGCTGGGCATCGGCTTGCTGTGCGCGGGCGTGATCCTGGCGATCATGATCATCCCGTACATCGCTTCGGTGATGCGCGACGTGTTTGAAGTCACCCCGGTGCTGCTCAAGGAATCCGCCTACGGCGTGGGCTGCACCACCTGGGAAGTGATGTGGAACGTGGTGCTGCCCTATACCCGCGCGGGTGTCATCGGCGGCGTGATGCTGGGCCTGGGCCGCGCGCTGGGCGAGACCATGGCCGTCACCTTCGTGATCGGCAACACCAACCTGCTGGACAGCGCCTCGCTGTTCTCGCCGGGCAACAGCATCACCTCGGCGCTCGCCAACGAATTCGCCGAAGCCGGCGCCGGCCTGCACACCGCCGCGCTGATGGAACTGGGCCTGATCCTGTTCTTCATTACCTTTGTGGTGCTGGCGCTGTCCAAGCTGCTGCTGCTGCGACTGGCAAAGAATGAGGGAACCAAATGAGCGCGAGTCAAGCCGTGTCTACCGTATCGATCCCGGCGGTCCGCCCCGACGCGGATGCCATCCGCACCCGGCTGCAGGCGCGCCGCCGCCGCACCAACCTGTATGCACTGACCGCCTCGCTGGTGGCGATGGGCTTCGGCCTGTTCTGGCTGGCGTGGATCCTGTGGACCACCGTCACGCTGGGCGTGGGCGGCCTGTCGCTGGACCTGTTCACGCAGATGACCCCGGCGCCGAATACCGCCGGCGGCGGCCTGGCCAACGCCATCTTCGGCAGCTTCGTGATGGTCGGCATGGCCACGCTGTTTGGCACGCCGCTGGGCATCCTGGCCGGCATCTACCTGGCCGAGTACGGCAAGAGCTCGCCGCTGGCCAGCTTTATCCGCTTTATCAACGACATCCTGCTGTCGGCGCCGTCGATCGTGATCGGGCTCTTTGTCTACGCGCTGGTGGTGACCCGCATGGGCCACTTCTCGGGCTGGGCCGGGATCTGCGCGTTGGCGCTGCTGCAGGTGCCGATCGTGGTGCGCACCACCGAGAACATGCTGAACCTGGTGCCCAACGCGCTGCGCGAGGCGGCCTTCGCACTCGGCACTCCCAAGTGGAAGATGGTGCTGTCGATCACGGTGAAGTCATCCTACGCCGGCATTGTGACCGGGGTGTTGCTGGCCGTCGCCCGTATCGCCGGCGAGACCGCGCCGCTGCTGTTCACCGCGCTGTCCAACCAGTTCTGGACCAGCGACCTGAACAAGCCGATGGCCAACCTGCCGGTGACGATCTTCCGCTTTGCCATGAGCCCGTTCACCGAATGGCAGCAACTGGCCTGGGCGGGTGTGTTCCTGATTACGATTGGCGTGCTGGCCCTGAATATCCTGGCGCGCATCCTGTTCAAGAAATAAGCGGCGCGGCCGGTAATCCGTCCCGCCCTAAAGACTGCAAGCGAGAAACGCAATGACCTCCACCGTCATCGACATTCCCGATTCGGTACGCGCCAAGATCGACGTGCGCAATCTGAACTTCTACTACAGCCAGTTCCATGCGCTGAAAGACATCAACATGTCGATCCCGGACCGCAAGGTCACGGCCTTTATCGGGCCGTCGGGCTGCGGCAAGTCGACGCTGCTGCGCACCTTCAACAAGATGTATGCGCTGTACCCCGAGCAGCGCGCCGAGGGTGAGATCAACATGGACGGCGAAAACCTGCTGACCGCGCGCCAGGACATCGCGCTGCTGCGCGCCAAGGTCGGCATGGTGTTCCAGAAGCCGACGCCGTTCCCGATGTCGATCTACGACAACATCGCCTTCGGCGTGCGCCTGTTCGAGAAGCTGTCGCGCTCGGAGATGGACGACCGCGTGGAATGGGCGCTGACCAAGGCGGCGCTGTGGAACGAGGCCAAGGACAAGCTGCACCAGTCCGGCTACGGCCTGTCCGGCGGCCAGCAGCAGCGCCTGTGCATCGCGCGCGGCATTGCCATCCGCCCGGAAGTGCTGCTGCTGGACGAGCCATGCTCGGCGCTTGACCCGATCTCCACCGGCCGCATCGAAGAGCTGATCGCGGAACTGAAGGATGAGTACACCGTGGTGATCGTTACCCACAACATGCAGCAGGCGGCGCGCTGCTCGGACTACACCGCCTACATGTACCTGGGCGAGCTGATCGAGTTCGGCGAGACCGAGAAGATCTTCATCAAGCCGCACCGCAAGGAAACGGAAGACTACATTACAGGCCGGTTCGGCTGATCGTTACCGCAGGGCGTAGCATATCCATAAGCGGCCAGGAGAATCCCATGCCAGACAAGCACCTGTCGACCCAGTTCGACGCCGACCTCAACGCGATCAACACCAAGCTGCTGCAGATGGGCGGCCTGGTCGAGTCGCAGATCGAGCTCGCCATGCGCGCGCTGGCCGACTTCGATGGCGAGACCGCCGACCAGGTCATCGCCCGGGAGATCCAGCTCAACGCGCTGGAAGTCGAGATCGATGCCGACTGCGGCAACATCATTGCCCGGCGCCAGCCGACCGCGCGCGACCTGCGCCTGGTGATGGCCATCTCCAAGACCATCACCAACCTGGAGCGCGCCGGCGACGAAGCCGAGAAGATCGCCAAGCGCACCAAGCACATCATGGAAGACGCGTCGGCGCACAGCATCAACTACGCCGAGGTCAAACTCTCGGGCGAGATGGCGATCTCGCTGCTGCGCCAGGCGCTGGACGCCTTTGCGCGCCTGGACACCGTGGCGGCGGCGCGCATCGTCAAGGACGACAAGGCCATCGACGAGGAATTCCGCGGCTTCGTGCGCAAGCTGATCACGTACATGATGGAAGACCCGCGTACGATCTCGGTCGCGCTGGATTTCCTGTTCATCGCCAAGGCCGTCGAGCGCATCGGCGATCACGCCAAGAACATCGCGGAATTTATCATTTACATTGTCAAGGGGACGGACGTCCGCCATGTCTCGCGCGAGGACATGGAGCGCGAAGCGCTGAGCTGAACTCAGCCGCCCACGGAGAACAATTACATGCCAAGCAGTATTCTCGTTGTCGAAGACGAACCGGCGATCGCCGAACTGATCGCCGTGAACCTGCAGCACGCGGGGCACTATCCGATCCGGGCCTATAACGCCGAGCAGGCGCTGTCGCTGATGAGCGATGTGCTGCCCGACCTGGTGCTGCTCGACTGGATGCTCCCGGGCAAGTCGGGCGCGAACTTCGCCAAGGAGTTGCGGGCCAACGACCGCACCCGCCAGATCCCCATCATCATGCTGACCGCCCGCGGCGAGGAGCAGGACAAGGTGATGGGGCTTGAGGCCGGCGCCGACGACTACGTCACCAAGCCGTTCTCGCCCAAGGAACTGCTGGCGCGGATCAAGGCGGTGCTGCGCCGCCGTGCGCCGCAGCTGACCGACGATGTGGTGGCCATCAACGGCCTGCGCCTGGACCCGGCCACGCACCGCGTCACCGGCCAGGACGAGAGCGGCGCGATCAAGCTGGAGCTGGGTCCGACCGAGTTCCGCCTGCTGCACTTCCTGATGACGCATCCGGAACGCGTGCACAGCCGCTCGCAACTGCTCGACCAGGTCTGGGGCGACCATGTCTTTGTCGAGGAGCGTACCGTCGACGTCCATATCAAGCGCCTGCGCGCCGCGCTCACCCCCGGCGGCTACAGCAATATGATCGAAACCGTGCGCGGCAGTGGCTACCGCCTGGCGCGCACGCCCGGCGCCTGACGCGCCGGACACGGGAGGGCGGCTTGACGTGCTGCCCTGCCAGAGCCCACGCTGCTGGCAGGGCGCGGCGAATTCGTGGCACACTCCGTCGCAACCCTGCAGCCTTCCCTGGCTGCGAGCCTGAACCCTGCGCATGAATGTCATCTGGGCCCGTTCCGTGGCCATCCTGATCAGCCTGCTGGTGCTGTCCGCCGGTGTTTACCTGGCCGTGGGCCCGGTGCCGGCGCTGGCGCTGGCATGCGTATCGCTGCTCGGGCTGCTGTTCTACTACCTGTACCAGATCAACCGCCTGTGGAAGGTGCTCGATGCGCCGGTCTACGGCGAGATCCCCAGTGCACTCGGACTTTGGGGCGAGGTGTATTACCGGCTGCACCGGCTGGTCAAGCGCTGGCGCACCCAGGTGCTGCAGGTCGAGCAGCAGCACACGCGCTTTATCCAGGCCATCCAGGCTTCGCCCAACGGCGTGCTGATGCTGGACGACGCCGACCAGATCGAGTGGTGCAACGACGTGGCCGAGCAGCACTTCGGCCTGAACGCGCGGCGCGACGTGCGCCAGCGCATCACCCACCTGATCCGCCGGCCCGAGTTCGTCCACTACCTGACCCGGCAGCGTTTTGACGATCCGCTGGTGATGCGCGACATGGGCGAACACAAGCACAGCGTGATCGCGGTGCAGATCCTGCCCTATGGCGACAACCGCAAGCTGGTGATCACGCAGGACATCACCAAGCTCGAAAACACCGAGGCGATGCGGCGCGACTTCGTTGCCAACGTGTCGCACGAACTGAAGACGCCGCTGACGGTGCTGACCGGCTTCCTGGAGACCGTGCGCGACCTGCCGGTATCGGAAGACGACCGGCGCCGCTACATCGACATGATGCTGGCGCAGTCGGTGCGCATGCAGAGCATCGTCGAAGACCTGCTGGCGCTGGCCAAGCTGGAAAGCGATGCGCAGCCGCCCGGCAATGACATCGTGCCGATCCGTGCCATGGTGGCGCACCTGACCCACGACGCCGAGGCGCTGTCGCAGGGACGGCACCAGGTCTCGGCCGAGATCGACCCGACCGTCGGCATGCGCGGCGCAGAGACCGAGTTGCTGTCGGCGCTGGGCAACCTGGTGTCGAACGCCGTGCGCTACACGCCGGACGGCGGGCGCATCACCATCAGGCTGGCCTGGGAAGAGGGTCATGCCGTGTTCTCGGTGGCCGATACCGGCCTGGGCATCGCTCCCGAGCATATTCCCCGGCTGACCGAGCGCTTCTACCGCGTGGACCGCAGCCGCTCGCGCGACACCGGCGGCACCGGGCTGGGGCTGGCCATCGTCAAGCACGTGCTGTCACGCCACCATGCGGACCTGCGCGTGACCAGCGAAGAGGGCCGGGGCAGCGTGTTCCGCGTGATCTTCCCGCTTGAGCGCAGCCTGCGCTCGGCCGGGGAGGGCGCGGACATGCCCGCGCCAGGCAGCGGCCCGACCGCGCCGCCGCAGTCGCCGGACACCTCGCGGCGCGCCGCCTGAGCCGTAAAGGAAATCCCCGCCGCGGCGGGGTTTTGCATGTTATGCCTCAGGGAAGCCTCCTCGGCTCCTGGCGCAAGGTGGGCAACAGAAGCCCGCTCAGGGCATCCCCCCAAACATCACCAGCATATCGTTCTGACTCACATGTGGACGCTTCGAGCGCGTCTGCTTGCGTGCATAGTTGCCGTCCGGCTGCATGATCCACGCCGAGGCGTTGTCGCGCAGGTGCACCTGCAGGCTTTCCTTGATGACGCGTGCCTTCAGCGCCTTGTCCAGCACCGGGAAGGCAACTTCCACGCGGCGGAACAGGTTGCGGTCCATCCAGTCGGCGCTGGACAGGTACAGCACCTCTTCGCCGCCGGCGTGGAAGTAGTAGACCCGGTGGTGTTCCAGGAAGCGGCCGATGATCGAGCGCACCGAGATGTTCTCGGACATGCCCGGGACGCCCGGCATCAGCGCGCACACGCCGCGCACGATCAGGTCGATCTTCACCCCCGCGCGCGAGGCCTTGTACAGCTCGTCGATGATCGATGGCTCCAGCAGCGCGTTCATCTTGGCGATGATGCGCGCGGGCTTGCCGGCGCGCGCGTTGCGGGCCTCGGCGCGGATATGGTCGACCAGGTTGCTCTGCATGGTGAAGGGCGACTGCCACAGGTGGTTCAGCCGGATGGTGCCGGCGGTGCCGGTCAGCAGCTGGAACACGTGGTGCACGTCTTCGCAGATCTCCTCGTTGGCCGTCAGCAGGCCGAAGTCGGTGTAGAGGCGGGCGGTGCGCGGATGGTAGTTGCCGGTGCCGAGGTGGGCGTAGCGCCGCAGCTTGACCTGCTTGGCCTTGGGGCCGGTGGGCTCGCGCCGCACGATCAGCAGCATCTTGGCGTGGCACTTGTGGCCGACCACGCCGTAGATCACGTGTGCGCCCGCGGATTCCAGGCGCTCGGCCCAGTTGATGTTGGTTTCCTCGTCAAAGCGCGCCAGCAGCTCCACCACCACGGTCACTTCCTTGCCGTTGCGCGCGGCGGTCATCAGCGCTTCCATCACCAGCGACTCATTGCCGGTGCGATAGACGGTCTGCTTGATCGCCACCACGTTGGGGTCGGCCGCGGCCAGCTGCAGCAGGTCGAGCACGGAACTGAAGCTCTCGTACGGGTGGTGCAGCAGCACGTCCTGCTGTCGCATCACGTCGAACATCGACGCGCCGGCGGAGAAGGCCTTGACCGGGGCGGGCACATACGGCGCAAACTTCAGCGCGGGCCGGTCCACCATGTCGGGGATCTGCATCAGCCGCACCAGGTTCACCGGGCCGGAAACACGATACAGGTCCTGCTCGGCGAGGCCCGATTCCAGCAGCAGCCGGCGCGCCAGCGGTGCCGGCGTGTCCGACGAGACTTCCAGGCGCACGGTATCGCCGAAATGGCGCGTGGGCAGCTCGCCCTGCAGCGCCTCGCGCAGGTCGGTGATCTCGTCTTCCGAGACGAACAGGTCGGAGTTGCGCGTGACGCGGAACTGGTAGCAGCCGTGCACGGCAATCGCCGGGAACAGCTCATGCACGAAGCCCTGCATGAACGACGACAGCATCACGAAGCCATACGGGTAGCCCGACAGCTTCTCCGGCATCTTCACCACGCGCGGCAGCGCGCGCGGCGCCTGCACGATGGCCAGGTCGGCCTCGCGGCCGAAGGCGTCCTTGCCGGACAATTCCACCACGAAGTTCAGGCTCTTGTTGAGCACGCGGGGAAAGGGGTGGGCGGGATCCAGTGCAATCGGGGTCAGCACCGGCCCCAGTTCGCGCTGGAAGAATTCGCGCGCCCATTCGCGCTGGGCGTCGGTCCAGGTGGTGGTCAGGTGGAAAAAGACCCCCTCTTTTTCAAGTAGTGGAAAAATGGTGTTCTGCAGCATGTCATACTGCGAAGCCACAAGCAGTTGCGTGCGCTCGGTGACAAGCTGGTAGGTCTGCTGGAATGACAGGCCGTCCGGCGTCAGCCCCGAAGCGTTGTCGCGCATCTGTTCCTTCAGGCCCGCCATGCGGATTTCAAAGAACTCGTCCAGGTTGCTGGACACGATGCAGATGAATTTCAGCCGCTCCAGCAGCGGGACCTTCGGGTCCGCCGCTTGCGCCAGCACGCGGGCATTGAATTCCAGGATGCCCAGTTCGCGGTTGAGCAGCGTACTGGACGGAGTCGTCGACATGAGCATGACCTTCTTTTGGTAATGTGGCGACTTTTTCATAAAAACGTGTCACTTTTATGACAGTTTGATTTTGTCATGATGCAGACATGACCAGGACATATTTTTCCCGGGCGCGAACGCCGGCAGGCCCAGGCACCAGAGTGCACCTGCCGCGCCACGCAACGCCAACGCGAACCAGCCCTCCTAGCACACGATGAACAACACCCCACGCCTGCTGGCTGCCGTCGACATGGGTTCGAACAGCTTCCGCCTGATGATCGGGCGGGTGGACGAGACCCCCACGGCCAATGGCCCGGCCAGCCAGATCTTCCAGGTCGACGCGCTGCGCGAGCCGGTGCGCCTGGCCGCCGGCCTGACTCCCGACAAATACCTGGACCAGCCCGCGCGGCGCCGTGGCATCGATGCGCTGCGGCGCTTCGGCGACCGGCTGCGCGAGTTCGCGCCCAACCAGGTGCGTGCCGTCGCCACCAATACACTGCGCGTGGCCAAGAACGCGTCCGAGTTCCTGATCGAGGCCGAAAGCGCGCTGGGCTTCCCGATCGAAGTGATCGCCGGGCGCGAGGAAGCGCGGCTGATCTACCTCGGGGCCTCGCACGACGCCCCGGCCTGCCAGGGCAACCGCCTGGTGGTCGATATCGGCGGCGGCTCGACCGAGTTCATCATCGGCAACGGCTACCAGTCCAAGCTGATGGAAAGCCTGTATATCGGCTGCGTATCGCACAGCCGCCAGTTCTTCCCCAGCGGCAACGTCGACGAATACGCGATGAAGCAGGCCGAGCTGGCCGCGCGCCGCGAGATCCAGGTGCTGGTGCGCCAGTACCGCGCCGCGGGCTGGGAGCAGGCGGTCGGCTCGTCGGGCACGGCGCGCGCGCTGGCCGAGCTGATCGAACTCAATGGCATGAACGACAGCACCGCCGAGCACGGTATCACGCGCGAAGGGCTGGAGCGCCTCAAGCGCGCGCTGATCAAGGCCGAGAACACCAACCGCGTCAAGCTGACCGGCCTCAAGGCGGACCGCATCCCGGTGCTGCCGGGCGGCTTGTCGATCATGCTGGGCGTGTTTGCCGAACTCGATATCGAGCGCATGGATGTCACCGACGGCGCGCTGCGGCTGGGCGTGCTGTACGACCTGCTCGGACGCAGCCACCATGAGGACATGCGCACCGTCACGGTGGACCAGTTCATGCGCCGCTACGGCGTGGACCGGGCCCAGTCCGGCCGCGTGCGCCGTGCCGCGCAGACGCTGCTGTCACAGTTCCCGGAGCCGGCCAACGAACGGCGCGAGGACAACCTGGCGCTGCTGGGCTGGGCCGCCAGCCTGCATGAGACCGGCATGTCGATCTCGCACAGCGGCTACCACAAGCATTCGGCCTATATCGCCACCCATGCCGACATGCCGGGCTTCTCCAAGACCGACCAGGCGCGGCTGGCGACGCTGCTGCTGGGCCATGCGGGCAAGCTCGGCAAGCTGTCGGGCAGCGGCAGGTTCGTCGACTGGCGCATGCTGTTCAGCCTGCGCCTGGCCTTTGTGCTGTGCCGCCGCCGCTCGGACGTGGCCTTGCCCGATATCCGCGTGAGCCAGCTGGCCGAGGCGCTGGACGAAGGCTTCACCGTGCGCCTGCCGAAGGTGTGGATCGAGGCCAATCCGCTGATCGAATACAGCCTGGCACAGGAGGCTGACGAATGGCAGCGGATTGGCAAGCGCTACAAGGTCATCTACGACTGAGCGCAGGGCGGAGGGCGGCCGCCAGGGCGGCGGCCGCTGACAGGCGCCTGGTGCCGCTCAGGCGCCATTGTTCAGGCCGAGGAAGTGGCGGGCGTAGCGCGGGTTCATGTCGTTCACGCGCAGCAGCGTCAGGAAGTCCGCCACGTTGAAGTCCGGATCCCAGGCCGGCTGGCCGCAGATTTTTGCGCCCAGGCGCAGGTAGCCCTTGATCAGCGCGGGCGGCTCGACATCCAGCTGCTGGTTCAGGTCCTCGACCGGCAGTGGCACGCGCGGGAAGGCGTGGTATTCGATCGGCGCCAGCGAGCGCTCGCTGAACAGCCGGTGCAGGCTGGCCGCATAGTGGCCGCCGTCGTTCATCGGCACGCTGGCGCAGCCCAGCATCGATTCGATGCCCCAGCGCTGCAGGTACTCGCCCAGGCCGCCCCACAGCGCCATGATGACGCTGCCCGAACGGTAGTCGCGGTGCACGCAGGAGCGGCCCAGTTCCAGCATCTTGGGGCGCAGGTGGGCCAGGCGCACCAGGTCGAATTCAGATTCCGCGTACAGGCAGCCCAGGCGCTTGGCCTGGTGCGGCGGCAGCACGCGGTAGGTGCCCACCACGCGCAGACTGGCCATGTCGCGCACGATCAGGTGGTCGCAGTAGGCATCGAACATGTCGATGTCCAGCTCCGGCACCGAAGAGGTCAGGCGCGCGCCCATTTCCTCGGCAAAGACCTTGTAGCGCAGGCGCTGGGCTTCGACTACTTCGTCCTGGTGGCGCGCCCACGCCACGCTGAGAACAGGCGATTCATGTGCCGGTGTATCTGATTGGCGATGAAGACGGCTCCGCGCCGTCTGGCCACCAAGGCCATTGGGCAGAGAGTCGAAAAGCGGCTGGGTGGGCGTCGGCAGATCTCGCATCAGTATGTCCTTTTGGTGACGAAACTGTTGCGATGCAATGTAGTGAGAGCGGGTGACAGTGCCGTGACCCGGGGATGACGGTTCCGTGACGTCCGCTGCCAGGGCGGACGGTCGGGCGCTTTCGCGAGATGGGTCAGGGTGTGCGTTGCGATCCTGGACAGCAATATGACGATCAGCCGGGCCATTCATGGGGAATCTCCGTGACAACTGCTAATCGGCACCGGAAGAGGCGCCAAGGCCACTCTAGTAACGGTAGATTCCGCCCGCCATCAGCTATTTCTGATTTTGACGGGACAAAATGGGCCAGGTGCCGTCAGGCGGCACCTGGCACGCCGGGGGGCTCAGAGGAATTCGGGGTTGATGACGGCGCGCAGCACGGTCTGCGCCTCGCTTTCGCGGGTGCGGCCGGTCAGCCACCAGATGCCGCTCTTGCGCACGCTCCAGTTCATCTCCGAGCCGGCCAGCAGCAGGCTGGCGACGCGGCCGATCCAGGGCTGGTGCCCGACTACCACCACGTGCTCGGGGCGTTCCGGCCACTCGACTGCTGCAAGCACTGCGCTGACGTCGGCGCCGGGCGCAAGGGCGTCAATGATCTCCGCCTCGGCAGACAGCGCGGCCGCCGTTTCACGGGTGCGCAGCGCAGGGCTGCAAAGGACGCGGGTGTCGGCCGGCAGATGCGCGCGCAGCCATTTGGCGGATACCTCCGCCTGCTTGCGGCCGCGGCGTGTCAGCGGGCGCTGCAGGTCGGCATGGCGGCTCAGGCTGAGCGCGTCGGGGAGGTCTTCGGCTTCGGCGTGGCGCCACAGGATCAGGTTCATGTCGGGCAGGGCAATGAGCGAGCTTCGAGTATGGTGAAGCGGCCCGACCGGTGCAAGCGCCAGCTGGCCCGCGCCGATGGCGCAGGCCAGGCTGCGCGCGGCGCGTAAACGGAAGCAGGCTGCCTGTCGGGCAGCCCGCAAGTGTGTCCGGGCGCGGTGTCAGCGGCGTGACAGCGCGTCGGCGCACAACGGCCGCGGCGCGGGCGACAGCCGCGTATGCGGTATCGCCGGGGCCGTGCAGAAACTCAGGACTTGTGGCGGAAGTTGATGCGTCCCTTGGTCAGGTCATAGGGCGACATTTCCAGGGTGACACGGTCGCCGGCCAGGATGCGGATGCGGTGCTTCTGCATCTTGCCCGAAGCGTATGCCCAGATTTCGACACCGTTTTCCAGCGTGACACGATAGCGGTTGTCAGGCAGGGCTTCCGACACCACGCCGCCAAATTCAATGAGTTCTTCCTTAGCCAATCTGTCTTCCTTTTCGGCAGCCCGTGAAGGCTGCGTGGTTGCGATTTCAAAAATCCTGTTCGGTTCGCCCGGCACGGCGCGGAACCGCGGCATGTTTCGCCGGTTGCGGCGAAGCGCGCCTTGGGTTGTTCGGGGCAAGCTCACGCGGACTGCGGCGCGCGGCGCCTGATGCTCGGTCCTGTCAGCGGTATCGCCCAACGGGCGCGGATGGCTTGGGCGACGGCCTGGCCGCTGACGGCCGGGGAGGCCGTGTGCTTTGCGGAGCAGGCGGGCAGGTTGTACCCGGTGGTTCGCCAGTTTGGTGTCGTCGCGGAAGGCCCGCGCCGGCGGCTGCTGTTCGCTCGCGAAGAGCGCGCTGGTGAGAACGCCCGGTTACAGGGATGCACGGACACCCCGTGGGCTACTTTGACATTGTATCACGTACGCAGTTGCAGCATGACCGGCACGTTGCGGCAGATCGCCGGCCGCGACGGTTGCACCGTGCCGGGCAGGTCGGCAATTCATGTGCCTTGAAAGGCGTGTCTTGCGGCCTGGCCGGCTTGGTATTTGCCCCGTATGAGCTAGAACTAACTCGTACGGCCTTGCCGGGCCGGATCTCGCAAGGAGACTGCCATGGAACTCCATCTGGAATCGCACCGCTACGTTCGCTGCCGGCCGGACTGGCGGGCCGCAGTGGTGGCGGGGCTGATTGCCGGCGCGGTCTACATGGTGCTGGAACTGCTGACGGCGCGCTTCCTGCTGTATCAGGGGGCCTGGGGCACCGTGAAGATGGTCGCGGCCATCATCCTCGGGCGTGAAGCCCTGTCTGCCGATGCCTTCAACTGGACAGTCGTGCTTTCGGCGGGGACGGTGCACTTCGCGCTGTCGATCATCCTGGCGGCGGTGCTGGCGATGATCCTGTCGTCATTCCGCTTCGATTCCAGCCTGTGGCTGGCCTCGGTGGTCGGGATCGTGTTTGGCGTGGTGGTCTACCTGGTCAATTTCTATCTGCTGGGAACCTACTTCAACTGGTTCGACGAGGCCCGCGGCTGGGAAAGCCTGTTTGCCCACGCGCTCTTCGGGCTGGTGGCGGCCGACGTCTACTGCAATCTCGAGCGACGGCGCGGCGAGGCGGAACAGCAGCCTGCCTGAACCACGTGGTGGGGATGAGGGAGGACCGGCGGCAGCCGGCACCCTCCCGGCCGGCGCCTCCAGCTAGCCCATCTGGTTGATATGACGTTTAACGCGCTCGCACTAACCTAAAGGCAAACAATCAGAGCGGCCGCCGCCAACCATGCCCGCGGACGGCTACACCGGAGTACCGAGCCCATGCGGGTCGCCATCGTCAGTACCGAAACCACCGGGCTCACGCCAGCGGACGAGCCCGTCAGCATCGGCCTGTTGCTTGTCGAAGTGGCGCCGCGGGCTGGCACGCTGTTGCGCGAGATCACCGACTATTACGGTTCGCAGGAGCCCACCGTGCCGATCAGCGAAGCGGCCACCGGCACGCACGGGCTGACCGCGGAGATGCTGCGCGGGCGACGCTTTGACGTCGATGCCATCCGTGCCATCGTTGACGACGCGGATGTGCTGGTCGCCCACGGCGCCGAATTCGATGCGCGGATGCTGGGAAAAGTGCTTCCCGACATCCAGCACAAGCGCTGGCGCTGCTCGGTGCGCCAGGTCCGCTGGTCCCAGTACTTCCACGTCCCTAACCACAAGCTCGATACGCTGTGCGAGCACCTGCGCATCTTCCGGCCCCGTCCGCAGGTTGCGCTGGATGATTGCCTGGCGCTGTCCAAGTTGCTGTTCCAGCACATGGGTGCAGCCGGCCAGGCCACGCCCATGGGCTTCCTGCTGGCCGAGTCCGACTTTGTGCCGCGGGTTGCATTCATCGTGCCTGCGCCGCCCGCGCCGCCGCCGTCACCTGCGGTCCCGGCCGAGGCAGGCCAGTCGTGGATGCCAAAGGTCGAGACCGGCCATGCTGGCCCAAGCCGGCGGCTGGTCATCGTCGCGGTGATGCTGATGCTGTTCGCGGGGGCGCTGATCTGGCCGGACTTGCTGCGGTGGTGAGAACAGATCGTGCCTGTCCGGCTATTGGACGCGGTTGGCAGAAAAGAAAAACGGCCTGGATCTTTCGATCCAAGCCGTTGTTTCCATTGGGTATTTCTGGTCGGAGCGATAGGATTCGAACCTACGACCCTCTGATCCCAAATCAGATGCGCTACCAGGCTGCGCTACGCTCCGAAGCCGGCCATTGTAGCCGGCCCCCGCGATCGCGGTCAATCTAATGTGATGATGCGCCGCTCTGGCGCACTCAACCTTGCCGGCCTGCTCCCCCTTCTGGCGGGGACGCTTTGGCTTGACTTGGGTTTGCGCGCTGGGATAATCCGCACACCGCACCAGTCCGACCGGCGTGCTTTTGGGAACGCCCGGTTTGCCTATTCCTTCCGGACTGACCTGATCACCACAACAATAACGGCGCTCCCGCCCGCGGCGGGCGCCTCGGCGTGTTTGCGTCTGCCGGCTGGCGGCGCCAGCCGGCCTGAAAACGGGTATGCGGCTTTGATAACAACGGTCCGACACAGGACCGGTAAAGAGCAGGTAACAGCGGCGCCATGCGGTGCACCGCTGGTCGCCTTGGACGGGAATGAAGATGTTTCAGTCGCACATAGTTGTGCTCATCGCGGGGTTGTTCGCCCTGCAGATGGCTGTGGTTTGCGTGGTATTGCGCCGCTCGGCGGGCATGGATCGCAGCGGCCTGACGTCGTGGGCGCTGGGAAGCGTGCTGGCCGCAATGGCAGCGACCCTGGCGGCGGTGCAGGAACTGCGCCCGCTGTGGCTGGTACTGGAATCGAGCGACCTGGCGCTGCTGGCGGCGCTCTCGGTCATGGCCGTGGGCGCGCGGCATTTCGCTGGCCGGCCCGGCCGCGCCGCGCCGTTGCTGGCGCTCAACCTGGCGGCCGCAGCGGCGGTGGCCTGGCACGACCTGGCGCCGCAGTATCTTGCCGTGCCGGCGCTGATGCCGGAGATGCCACCGCTGCTGACGATGTGCCATATCGCACTGCTGCTGGACCTGGCCCGCAGCGCCTTGCCGTCGGTGCCGGCCACGCGCGGCACCGGCCGGCTGGCGGCGTTGTCGCTGGTATTGATCGTCATCGCCGTGGCGGCCATCAACGCATGGACCGTGGCGCTGCCGCTGGCGGCAGTCATGCAGGGCGGCGCCTGGCCGCGGCCGATGCCGTGGGACGGCGAACTCGCCATGCTCAACGTCTTTGCACTGGTGGGCGTGTCGGTCAGCTTTGCGCTGATGGCACACGACCGGCTGCGGCGTATGCTGGAGCGGCGCGCGCGCCATGACGACCTGACCGATGTGCTGCTGCGCGGCGCGTTCTGGGAAGAGCTGGAGGCAGCCTGCCTGCGCGCCGAGCGGCAGCGCAAGCCCCTGACGGTGGCCTTTGTCGACCTCGATCACTTCAAGGCAATCAACGATGTCTACGGCCACCTGGCGGGCGACAGCGTGCTGCGGCATTTCGCCGGGCAACTGCGCAAGAATTTTGGCCAGCTCGAGGTGGCGGTGCGCCTGGGCGGCGAGGAATTTGCCATCCTGATGCCGGATACGGCGCTGGAGCAGGGCCGGCTGGCCTGCCTGCGGCTGGCCACGGCGGTGCGCGCCACGCCATGCCCGTCTGAACCCGATCCGATCGCCTATACCGTCAGCATCGGCCTGGCGGCGCGGCAGCCGGGCGAAGGCGCCGATGCGCTGATGCGACGCGCGGACCGTGCGCTATACGACGCCAAGCTGAAAGGGCGCAACTGCGTGTCCCTGCATCCGGCAGGCAGCGAGGCGGGCGCCGATGGCGGCGCGGACGATGGCCACTACATCACGCGCGGACAGCCGCGTGCCGCCTCCTGATATGCGCCGCTTGTCACTGCGCAGCGGCGCTGCGGTAGAATGCACGCCTTCGCGTCCTTAGCTCAGTTGGATAGAGCACTCGCCTTCTAAGCGAGCGGTCAGAGGTTCGAATCCTCTAGGACGCGCCAGCCCCTTGGGGTCATCCCATGGATTCAGGTTACTGATTCCCGCCGGGCGATTCCCCGCCTGGTCTGTCACGCTCGTGGCACCGACGTCCTTCCCATGTAGCGATTGGCATACGTCTTGAGGTTGTTCCGGCCGGGTCACTCGTCTAGACTGGATTTCACCTTCCCAAGAGACCGGTACTTAACCCGGCTTGGTGAGGGCCGGCGGTGAGGCTGCCGATCCGATACCTTTGCGGTGATCTGCAGGGAGACCAGCGATGTTGCCCACGTCCACTTCAGAGAGAGCCCTGTCCCGCGGACTACTCGATGTCCTGATCCGTGCCGGGCTGATCGCGGTGCTGGCCATCTTCTGCTTCCGGATATTCCGCCCCTTCCTTGATCTCATTGTCTGGTCCGTGATCCTGGCGGTGACCATCTACCCGCTGCAGGTCAGGCTCAGGCGCCGGCTGGGCAACAAGGACGGCCGCGCCGCCACGCTGATCGTGCTGGCCGCCATTGCCATCATTGCGCTGCCAGCCTACCTGCTGGGCGCCGCCATGATTGACTCGATGGAGCATGCGATCGCCATCGTCAAGAGCGAAGGCATTCATATTCCGCCACCGCATGAGTCGGTAGCCAGCTGGCCGCTGGTTGGCCAGCGCCTGTATGACTTCTGGCTGCAAGCCGCCTCGGACCTGGCCGGCCTGATGCAGACGCTGGCGCCTCAGCTCAAGGCAATCACTCTGGCCGTGCTGGCCGCAGCCGCCGGCATCGGCAAGGGGCTGCTGATCTTCGTCTTCGCGCTGATTATCGGGGGCATTTTCATGGCCTACGGCGAGGCCGGCAACCGTAGCGCCGTGCAGATTGCCTCGCGCATTTTCGGCCTGGAGCGGGGCCAGCGCATCGCCACGCTATGCACGGCGACCATCCGCGCGGTGGCGCAGGGTGTGGTCGGCATCGCCTTCATCCAGATGCTGCTGATCGGCATAGGCTTTGTGATCAAGGGGGTTCCTGCCGCGGGCGTGCTGGCCATGGCAGTGCTGCTGCTGGGCATCGCGCAGTTGCCGGCCACGCTGATCACGGTGCCGGTAATCATCTATGTCTTTGCCACGGAAGGTGCCAGCGTTGCCACCATCGTCTTCTCCATCTACGTCTTCGTTGCGGGACTGGCCGACAACGTGCTCAAGCCACTGCTGCTCGGGCGCGGCGTCGATGTGCCGATGCCGGTGGTATTGATCGGTGCCCTGGGCGGCATGGTGACAGGCGGCGTGATCGGCCTGTTCATCGGTCCGGTGGTGCTTGCGGTCGGGTATCAGCTGTTCTGGCAATGGGTGGAAGACCCGCCGCTGCAGGCGGATCCCGGCAACCAGCAACAGACCTGAAGTGGTCCGGGCCGCCCATGTCGCGCTGGAATCATCCATTGCGCGCATTGCTGGCCGGCGCCTGCTGCCTTGGCGGCTGCGCGCGCCTGGGGCCCGATTTCCAGCCGCAGCATGAACCCTGGACGCAGCAGTGGCACAGCCCGGCGCTTGAGCAGGCGACCGAGCAGCGGGCCCAGCCCGACATCCGCGAGTGGTGGCAGGTCTTTGCCGACCCGACGCTCGAACGCCTGATCGCCGAAGCCGACGCGCACAATGCCAGCCTGCGGATTGCCGGCCTGCGCGTGATGGAAGCGCGCGCCCAACTGGGCATTGCCCAGAGCGGGCGCTTCCCGCAACTGCAGCAGGCCAGTGCCGATGCCCTGTACACGGACCGCCGGCAGGCCGGCGGCCTCAACCCGCAGAACAGCCGCTTCTGGCAATACAGCGCGGGCTTCGATATCGGCTGGGAACTCGATTTCTGGGGCCGCTTCAGCCGCGCCATCGAGTCTGCCGATGCTGTCTATTTTGCCGCCCGCGCCAACCGCGACGATGTGCTGGTGCTGCTGCGCGCCCAGGTGGCAGAGACCTACTTTGCGCTGCGCACGGCCGAGGCACGGCTGCGCATCGCTCGCGAAAACGCGGCGCTGCAAAAGCGCAGCCTTGAAATCACCGAGCGGCTGTTCAAGAGCGGCGAGACCGACGAGCTCGACCTGCAGCAAGCGAAGACGCAGTACCTGGGCACCCTGAGCACCATCCCTGAGTTTGAAAGCCAGATCATGCGCACCCGCAATGCCCTGGCGGTGCTGATGGGCCGCCCGCCAGGCCCGTTGCCGGAGCTGCCGGAACTGGCGGGCAAGGAAGGGGTGATTCCACTGATCGATCGCGCGGTACTGCAGGACGTGCCCGCCAGCCTGCTCTCGCGCCGTCCGGACATCCGCGCCGCCGAGCTGCAGATCGCCGCGCAATCGGCGCTGATCGGCGTGGCCGAAGCCGATCTCTATCCGTCGCTGACGCTGCTGGGCAGCATTGTCTGGTCTGCCAGCACGCTGGCCGGTACGCCCAACAGCCTGGCCCTGATCGGCGGCCCCAGCCTGCGCTGGAACGTGTTCGACTATGGCCGCATCAAGAACACCGTGCGCGTGCAGGACGCCCGCCTGCAGCAGCTGATCGTCGCCTACCAGGATGCCGTGCGCCAGGCGGCGCGCGAGGCCGACGATGCCGCCAGTGCCCTGATCAAGGCGCTGGAGCGCGAGCAGATCCTGCGCGACAGCGCGCTGGCCGCCAGGCGTTCGCTGACGCTGGCCAACGCGCTCTACCGCGAAGGCTACTCGGACTTCCAGCGCGTGCTGGATTCCCAGCGTGCGCTGGCCGCCCAGCAGGACACCTACCTGGTCAACCGCAGCAATGCCGTCAGCAACCTGATCGCGTTGTACAAGGCGCTCGGCGGCGGCTGGCACAGCGAGCAGCCACTGGTGGACCCGGCCACCCGTGAGCAGATGCAGCACCGCACCGACTGGGGGAACCTGCTGGATGAACCAGGCCCGCCGTCCGCCGGTGCCAGCCTCCCTGTGAAGCAGAGGTAGATCTCCCTGAGCGAGTGCCGATGAGCGATGCCCCGCAACCCCCCGCAGCCCCAGCGCCCAGCGCACCGCCGCCCGCCGCCGACCCGGCAAGGAAGGGCGTGCGCTGGGTGCTCTTGCTGATCGTCATCAGCCTGGCCTGGTACCTGTTTGCCGACCGGTTGACCCCGTACACGCAGCAGGCGCGGGTACAGGCTTTCGTGGTGCCGGTTGCGGCGGAAGTGTCCGGGCGCGTGACCAAGGTCCATGTGCGCAACAACCAGGACGTCGCGGCAGGCACTGTCCTGTTCGAGGTCGATCCCCAGCACTACAAGATTGCCGTGGACCGCGCCCGCGCCGATCTGGAGTCGACACGCCGGCAGATCGGCGCCAGCACCGCCGGCATCGAATCGGCGCAGGCATCGCTGCGCGCAGCACGCGCCAACGAGCTCAAGGCGCGCCAGGACAGCGATCGCCTGGAGCGCCTGTACAGCGATGATCCCGGCACCATCTCCCTGCGCCGTCTGGAGGTGGCGCGGGCCAGCCTCGAGCAGGCTGTCAGCCAGGTCGCCGCCGCCAAGGCCGAGGTCCAGCGTGCGCGCGAACAGCAGGGGGGCAGCGAGGAAGAGAACGCCAAGCTGCGCAGCGCCGCCACCGCCCTGGAAAAGGCCGAACTGGATCTTGCCAATACGCGGGTGCGGGCGCGCGCCGCCGGGCTGGTCACCGACCTGCGCACCGACGCCGGCCAGTTTGCCGCAGCCGGCAACCCGGTCATGACGCTGATCGCGATCCACGATCTGTGGATCAGCGCGGAGATGACCGAGAACAACCTGGGCCGTGTCGAACCCGGCACGCCGGTTGCCATCGTGCTGGATGCGCTGCCGGGCAGGATCTTCGAAGGCCGTGTGCGCAGCGTTGGCTATGGCGTCAACGTCGGCCCGAGCACGCCGCCGGGCAGCTTGCCGACGGTGCAGAACAGCCGAGACTGGCTGCGTCCGGCACAACGCTTCCCGGTGGTGGTCGAGTTTGCCCAGGGCGAACTCGCCTCGATGCGGGGCATTCGCGTGGGCGGGCAGGCCGAAGTCATGGCGTTTCCCACCCAGGGCAACCCGCTCAATCCGCTCGGCCGCGTATTCCTGTACCTGATGAGCTGGCTTTCCTATGTCTACTGACGCCCCGGCGCTGCCGTTGCCCGCGCGCGATCCACGCGCCCAGCGTTCGCTGCGCCTGGCCAGCGGCACCGCGCTGTGCCTGGCGGCCAGCTTCGGCCTGGGCCTGCCGATCCCCATGCTCGCGCCGGTGCTCGGCGTATTCCTGCTGGCCAGCGTCAACCAGCCGATGTCGGCCAAGGCCGGGCTGGGCCTGGTGCTGGTCGTGATGCTGACCACCGGCACCGGCCTGCTGCTGATCCCCTTGCTGCGCTACTATCCCGTCAGCGGCGTGCTGATGATCGGCCTGTGCCTGTTCCTGGCCTTTCGCTACGGATTGCGCGGCGGCAATAACCTGGTCTCCACCTTGCTGGTGGTCGGCCTGACCATGATCTCGGCGGCGGGCACCATCGATTTCGGGCTGGCGGTCATGGTCATCGATGCCCTGGTCAAGGGACTGCTCGTCGCGGTCGCGGTGCTGACACTTGGCCACTGGCTGTTTCCCGAACCGTCCGGCGCGCAGGCGCGGCCTGCGGCCAAGGCTCTGCCGGATGACCAGGCCGCCTGGATTGCGCTGCGCGCGGCGCTGGTGGTGATGCCGGCCTTCCTGCTGGCGCTGAACGATCCGGCCGCGTACATCCCGATCATCATGAAAGCGGTCAGCCTCGGCCGGCAAAGCTGCACCACCACGGCACGCGGCGCCGGGCGGGAGCTGCTTGGCTCGACCATGTTCGGCGGCGTGCTGGCCATCGTGTTCTGGTGTGCACTCAGCCTGTTCGTACATTTGTGGATGTACTTCCTGTGGATGCTGCTGTTCGGCCTGCTGGCGGCGCGCAAGCTGTATGGCCTCAGCCCGTCGCGGTACCCGCCAGGCTTCTGGGTGAACACTCTCGTGACGCTGATCATCCTGCTGGGCCAGTCCGTGCAGGACAGCGCGGCCGGAAAGGATGTCTATACCGCCTTCGCCGTGCGCATGGGCCTGTTTATCGGCGTCACGCTGTATGCCTGGCTGATGATCGAGCTGCTCGACCAGCCGCGCGGCGCACGACGGCGCGCCCGCTGAAGAGGCCGGTCGTGCTGAGCAACCTGCTGATCGGCCTTCCCGTAATGCTGCTGTGCCTGCTGCTGCAGGCGCTCTTCGTGGCCATCTGCCTGCGCTACTACGTGCGCTTCAAGCATGCCCGGCAAGGCCGCGAATCGCTGTGGCAGGACGTCCTGCTGTTGTCGGTTGTGATGATGCTGATGCTGCTTGGCAATTTCGTGCAGATGGCGATCTGGGCCGTCTTGTTCATGCTGCTGGGCGAGTTCGGCGATTTCGCTACCGCGCTCTATCACTCGGGCGTGAACTTCGCCACGCTGGGCTACGGCGATATCGTCATGTCCGAAGCCCGGCGCTTGCTGGGGCCGCTCGAGGCGGCCAACGGCATCCTGATGTTCGGCGTCTCCACCGCAGTGATGACCGCGGCGGTGCTGGACGTGATCAAGCGCAACCCGGCCAGGCTGCGGCAGGACGAGCGGCCATAGGGATGGGGGCGTCGGGCGCAGCCCGGGCCGGGACTGGGACGGTTCTAATATCGGATGCCGAATCGCGGGCGGGGCTGGGCAATCGATGCATCCCGATCTCTGCGAAAGCTGGCCCGCCGCGCTGCGTTTTTCCGGTCAGGAAATCGTGTAGGTGGTACGTTCCCCGGGGTTGTAGAGGTCCCTGGCCAGTTGCAGGATCTGGTCCCGATGATGGTCGAAGGTGGCGAGAAGGGCGGATTCTTCCGCGGCACCCTGGTGGCTCAGGCGCAGAAGGATTTCGTCAGTGACCTGAAAGGCCACTTCGCGCGCGTTGTCGTAGCCCCAGAAGCAAACGCAGTGCCGCGCCGCATCGTAGCTGCGGCTGGGATTGGGAAAATTCAGTGCCATTGCAGACTCCTGTCCGGTCACGGTACGCCGTGCGTGTTGGGCTTGCTGGCGCCAGCCGGTGCTGCCGCCCCTAGTATGCGCCTGTTTCCCGCGAGCTGGGCATGTGTCCCCGCGGCCTGCTGGAGCGCATGGCCGCGGTCTTCGCGAAAGATATTTCTTTCGCCGGCGATTTAGCGCGTATGCTGGGATTGCCATTATCTCCAGGCAAGCCATTCAGGAGCCCATCATGGCCAAGAGTCAACTACGCAGCAGCCGCGAAGCCAAGAAACCCAAGCAACCGAAGAAGCCATCCGTGCCGGCCTCACCCTTCAGCACGGTCCAGTTTCGCGGGCACGATGAGGTCGCCAAGAAGAAGAAATGACTGAGACCGACAGTGCAGGGATCGTCTGGTCCCTTGTGTTCCTGGCCGTGTTGGTCGGGGTCTACGGCTACATCATCCGGGTGGGCATCCACCACAAGCCGGTGTTCGGCATAGCGAAGCACTCGCTTCGGTACTGGTGGCACCGGCTGGTCCACGTGACCAAGTAAGCAACGCCGGCCAGTCAGGCCGGCGCGGGCAAGATTTGCGGTTTTGCCGCACAATACAGCCTGCGCGCCGCACAGGAGCACGCTGGATCGATCAGAGGCGAGGGCACTGACCTCGCCCGTCAGCGGGCGGCATTTTGTTGAACATCCTGCAATCCTGTACATGGCCGCCCCACATGCACATTCCGCCGCGGATCCCGTCCGCGGCGCAGACGCTTCCGTTTCTTCCCGCGATCGCAATCCATCCGGCCGCCTGCCGCTGCTGGCGCTCGGGGTCGGCAGCTTCGGCATCGGCACCGGCGAATTCGTCATCATGGGCCTGCTGCCCGATGCCGCCAGCGACCTCGCCATCTCCATCCCGCAAGCCGGCCACCTGATCAGCGCCTATGCGCTGGGCGTGGTCATCGGCGCGCCGCTGCTGGCGGTGCTGGGCGCGCGCTGGCCGCGGCGCAACCTGCTGATCGCGCTGATGGCGGTGTTTGCCGCCGGCAATATCGCCAGCGCGCTGGCGCCTTCCTATCTGTCGATGATGGTGGCGCGCCTGCTCACGGGTTTTCCGCATGGCACGTACTTTGGCGTGGCGGCGCTGGTGGCCGCCAGCCTGGTCCCGCGCGAACGGCGCGCGCAGGCGGTGGGGCTGGTGATGCTGGGCCTGACCACTGCCACGCTGGTGGGCGTGCCGATCGCCGCCACGGTCGGCACCTGGCTGGGCTGGCGCTCGGCCTTCCTGATTGTCGGTGCCCTCGGCGCACTGACGGCGCTGCTGGTGTGGCGGTGGGTCCCGTTCGTGCCGGCCGACCGGTGCGCCAGCCCGCTCCGCGAACTGTCGGCGCTCAAGCGCAAGCAGGTCTGGCTGACGCTCGGTATCGGCGCGATCGGCTTCGGCGGCATGTTCTCGGTGTTCAGCTATATCAAGCCGACCATGCTGGAGCTGGCGCATATGCCGGCGGCGGGCATCCCGGTGGTGCTGGCCTTGTTCGGCATCGGCACGGTGGCGGGCAACCTTGCCGGCGCGAAGCTGGCCGACAAGGCATTGATGCCGACCATCGGCGGCGTGCTGGTGTGGGCGGCGCTGGTGCTGGGCGCCTTCGCCTTGACCGCGTCGCATCCCTGGCTGGCTGCCATCAATGTGCTGCTGGTGGGCACCACGGTGGCACTGGGCCCGGCCTTGCAGATCCGGCTGATGGATGTCTCCGGCGACGCGCAGACGCTGGCCGCGGCCCTCAACCACTCGGCCTTCAACATGGCCAACGCGCTCGGCGCGTGGCTGGGCGGGGTGACCATTGCCGCCGGCTACGGCTGGGAGTCCACCGGCTGGGTCGGCCTGCTGCTGGCGCTGGGCGGCCTGGTGGTCTATGCGTGGTCGATGCTGAGCATGGGTCGGCAGGGCGCGCCAGCCGCGGCGCAAGCGTGATGCAGGCGGACCTGGTGTGCGCACCAGGTCTGCAAGGAACAAAAAAGGGGTGCCTCATCGGGCACCCCTTTTTCATGCATCCGCTGGCGGGACGGGCTTACTCTGCGTCCGCGACGCTGGCGCCGACCACGTTGAAGCCGCCGTCGACATAGGTGATCTCGCCGGTCACGCCGCTGGCCAGGTCGGACAGCAGGAAGGCGGCCACGTTGCCGACTTCTTCGATGGTGACGTTGCGGCGCAGTGGCGCGGCCTGCTCGAAGTGGCCGAGCAGCTTGCCGAAGCCTTTGATGCCCGAGGCGGCCAGGGTCTTGATCGGGCCGGCGGAGATGCCGTTGGCGCGGATGCCGCGCGGACCGACCGACGAGGCCAGGTAGCGCACGCTGGCTTCCAGCGAGGCCTTGGCCAGGCCCATGGTGTTGTAGTTGGGGACCACGCGCTCGGCGCCCAGGTAGGTCAGCGTCAGCAGCGAGGCCTTGTCCGACAGCAGCGGCAGCGCGGCCTTGGCCAGCGCCGGGAAGCTGTAGGCGGAGATGTCATGGGCGATGCGGAAACCTTCGCGCGACAGGCCTTCCAGGAAGTCGCCGGCGATCGCCTCGCGCGGCGCGAAGCCGATCGAGTGCACCAGGCCGTCGAACTTATCCCAGCGCTGGCCCAGCGCGGCGAAGGTCGCGGCGATCTGCTCGTCGCTGCCGACGTCGCATTCGAACACCAGGTCGCTGCCGAATTCCTTGGCAAAGTCGCTGATCCGGTCCTTGAACCGTTCGCCGACATAGGTGAAGGCTAGTTCGGCGCCTTCGCGTTTGCACGCCGATGCGATGCCATAGGCGATCGACCGGTTAGAGAGCAAGCCGGTGATCAGGATCCGCTTACCTGCCAGAAATCCCATAAGTTCTCCAAGGTGGTGTATCAGGCACGCTTCGTGCGTCCGCCGTGCGGCCGTGTGCGTGCCTTTGCTGTCTTGCGGTCGTTTTTATTGCGCCGCGCAGAGGGAATGTCCGGATGGCTGGCGCCACCCCGGACGCATGTAAAATTGTCTCATACTTGGCCCGGCCACAGAATGCCGGGCCCCACAGGTCATAGTGGAGGAATCCAACGGGATGCCTATTCAAGCACGTTGGCCGCTTCAGGCGGCATGGCAGTGCTTCCGGCGGGATGCGGTACTGCGCGGTTGGGTTGCAAGCGGGCTGGCCATGGCGCTGGCGGCGGGGGTCTCTCTCTTTTCCAATCCGGCGCTGGCGGCGCATGGCTTCGCGCTGCACGGGGACCTGAAGTACCAGGCGGATTTCCGGCATTTCGACTATGCCAATCCCAATGCACCCGCCGGCGGCACGCTGACACTCGCCAATCCGGACCGGCGCACCAGTTTCGACAAGTTCAATCCGTTCACGCTGAAGGGCACGTCGGCGCCCGGCCTGAACGCGCTGATGTTCGAGTCGCTGCTGATCAGCAGCGCCGACGAGAGCGCGAGCGCCTATGGCTTGCTCGCCGAGGACGTCACGGTGGCGCCGGACGAGCTGTCGGTCACGTTCACCATCCGGCCCCAGGCGCGCTTCTCCAATGGCGACCCGGTGCTGGCGTCGGATGTCAAATATTCTTATGACATGCTGATGAGCAAGGCCTCGAGTCCGGGCTATCGCAGCATGTGTACCGATGTGAAGGCGGTGATCGTCGCCGGCGAGCGCACGGTGCGCTTCGAATTCAAGCAGCGCAACCGCGAGCTGCCGCTGATCGTAGGCTCGCTGCCGGTGTTCTCGAAGAAATGGACGGCCAAGGTCCCGTTCGAGAAGCTGACCTTCGAGCCGCCGGTCACCAGCGGCCCCTACCTGATCGAGCGCTATGACGCCGGCCGCGGCATCATCTTCCAGCGCGACCCGAAGTACTGGGGCAAGGATCTCGCGGTGCGCCGCGGCACCTTCAATTTCGCGCGCGTGGCCTACCGCCTGTACAAGGACGAGACCGCCAAGCTCGAGGCCTTCAAGGCAGGGGAGTTCGACGCCATCGTCGAATACAAGGCCAAGAACTGGGCCAAGAGCTACCAGGGCACCCGCTTTCGCAACGGCGAGCTGCTGAAGACCGAGTTCCCGCACCGCAACGGTGCCGGCATGCAGGGCTTCGTGATGAATATGCGCAAGCCGGTGTTCCAGGACGTGCGCGTGCGCCAGGCCCTGATCCTTGCGCTGGACTTCGAATGGCTGAACCGGCAGTTGTTCTACGGCGCCTACAGGCGGCTGGACAGCTGGTTCTCCAACAGCGAGCTGGCCGCCAGCGCCACCTTCGATGGCCGGCCCGGCCCGGGCGAGCTGGCGCTGCTTGAGCCGCTGCGCGCGGAATTGCCGCCGGAGGTGTTCGGCCCGGACGTGGTCCAGCCCAGCACTGCGGCGCCGCGTTCGCTGCGCGACAACCTGCGCCAGGCACGGCGCCTGCTGGCCCAGGCCGGCTGGACCTATACGGATGGCGCGCTGCGCAACGCCAAGGGCGAGACGCTGGTGTTCGAGTTCCTCGACGACGGCGGCGCCATGAGCCGCGTCATCACCACCTATGTGCGCAACCTGGAGAAGCTTGGCATCCAGGTGAACCAGCGCACCACGGACTTTGCGCTGTACCAGAAGCGGCTGGAGGATTTCGACTTCGACATGGTGTCGATCCGCTTTCCCGACTCGCAAAGCCCCGGCAACGAGCTGCGCGACCGCTTTTCCAGCGAGGCGGCCGGCACGCCGGGCTCGGACAACCTGTTCGGGCTGAAGTCGCCCGTGGTCGACAAGCTGGTGGACAACGTCTTGCACGCCCATACCCGGCAGGAGCTGGTCACCGCCGGGCGGGCGCTGGACCGGGTGCTGATGCATGGCTACTACATCGTGCCGAACTGGTACAGCGCATCGCACCGCGTGTCATACCGCAAGACGCTGGCCTACCCGGAGCGCCTTCCCTATTACTACACGGCCGAAGGCTGGATCCTGAGCCAATGGTGGCGCACGGACCTGCAGCCGCAGGCGCGCTGACGCGCCCGCCGCGACCAAGACAAGGAAGAGGACCGGCCGATGCTTGCCTACCTGCTCAAGCGCATTCTGCTGATGATCCCGACGCTGATCGGGGTCATCACGCTGACCTTCGTGGTGATCCAGTTCGTGCCGGGTGGCCCGGTCGAGCAGATGATGATGGAACTGAAAGGGCGGGGCGGTGCCGGCGAAGCCAGCGGCGGCGGCGCCGAATACCGCGGGCGGCGCGGCGTCGACCCCGAGAAGATCAAGGAGATCCAGGCCCTGTACGGCTTTGACAAGCCGCCGCTGGAGCGCTACTTCCTGATGCTCAAGCGCTTTGCCCAGTTCGACCTGGGCCAGAGCTATTTCCAGCACCGCAGCGTGTGGGAGCTGGTCAAGTCCAAGCTGCCGGTGTCGGTCAGCCTGGGTTTGTGGACCTTCTTCCTGACCTACCTGATATCGGTGCCGCTGGGCATTTCCAAGGCCATCCGCGCGGGCAGCCGCTTTGACGTGGTGACCAGCATCATCGTGCTGGTGGGCTATGCCATCCCCGGCTTCGTGCTGGGCGTGCTGCTGCTGGTGCTGTTCGGCGGCGGCACCTTCGTGCAGTGGTTCCCGCTGCGCGGGCTGACCTCCGACAACTGGGAGCAGCTCTCGCTGATGGGCAAGGTGATGGACTACCTGTGGCACCTGGTGCTGCCGATCACGGCATCGGTGGTGGGCAGCTTCGCGGTGGTCACCATGCTGACCAAGAATGCCTTCCTCGAGGAAATCCGCAAGCAATACGTGCTGACCGCGCGCGCCAAGGGCCTGGGCGAGCGCCGCGTGCTGTGGAAGCACGTGTTCCGCAACGCGCTGATCCCGCTGGTGACGGGATTCCCGGCCGCGTTCATCGGCGCCTTCTTCACCGGCTCGCTGCTGATCGAGACGCTGTTCTCGCTCGACGGGCTGGGCCTGCTGTCCTATGAGGCGGTGCTGCGGCGCGACTATCCGGTGGTGCTGGGCACGCTCTACCTGTTCACGCTGATCGGGCTGGTCACGCGCCTGATCTCCGATGTCTGCTACGTGCTGGTGGATCCGCGCATCCATTTCGAGGGCTTGCACCGATGAAACTGTTCACGCACGCGGCCCCCAACGGGCTGCCGCATTCGCCTTCGCCGCGCCAGCGCGCCTGGCAGCGCTTTCGCCGCAACCGGCGCGGCTACTGGAGCCTGGTGATCTTCGTGGTCATCTTCGTGCTGAGCCTGGGCGCCGAGCTGCTGTCCAGCAACCGGCCGCTGGTGGTGCACTACAAGGGCGAATGGTATTTCCCCATCGTCAAGGTCTACCCGGAAACCACCTTCGACGGCGATTTCGCCACGCCCGCGGACTACCTCGATCCGTATATCCGCGACCGCATCACCACCAACGGCAACTTCGCGGTGTTCCCGCTGAACCATTATTCGTACGACTCGCTCAACTACTTTGCCAAGGAGCCCAACCCGGCGCCGCCGTCGGCAGAGAACTGGCTGGGCACCGACGACCGCGGCCGCGACATCCTGGCCCGTCTGCTGTACGGCTTCCGCGTGTCGGTGCTGTTCAGCCTGGCGCTGACCGTGATCGGGGTGCTGGTGGGCACGCTGAGCGGGGCGCTGATGGGCTTCTTCGGCGGGCGCTTCGACCTGTTCTCGCAGCGTGCCATCGAGATCTGGAGCTCGATGCCGGAGCTGTACCTGCTGATCATCTTTGCCTCGATCTTCGAACCCAGCCTGGCGCTGCTGATCATCCTGCTGTCGCTGTTCGGCTGGATGGGCCTGTCCGACTACGTGCGCGCCGAGTTCTACCGCAACCGCTCGCTCGACTACGTCAAGGCCGCGCGCGCGCTGGGCCTGTCCAATGTGCAGATCATGTGGCGCCATATCCTGCCCAACAGCCTGACCCCGGTGATCACCTTCCTGCCGTTCCGCATGAGCGCCGCGATCCTGGCGCTGACCAGCCTGGACTTCCTCGGCATGGGCGTGCCGCCGACCACGCCCAGCCTGGGCGAGCTGCTGGCGCAGGGCAAGGCCAACCTGGATGCGTGGTGGATTTCGCTGTCGACCTTCGCGGTGCTGGTGGTCACGCTGCTGCTGCTGACCTTCATGGGCGACGCGCTGCGCGATGCCTTCGATACCCGCCTGGGCCTGGCGGCGCTGCGCGGCCGGGTCGAACCCAAGATCCCGGCCGGCGCGCCGACCGGGGCGGCACCGGAGGCCACGCCATGACCGCGGTGTCTCCCGTGATCCAGCCGGCCGAGGCGCCGGCCGCGGCGCCGGCGCCCGGTTCCACGCTGATGTGCGTCGACAAGCTTTCCGTCACCTTCGGCCACGGCGAGCATGCCACCCGTGCCGTGCGTGAAGTCAGCTTCGACCTGCGCGCGGGCGAGCGCTACGCGCTGGTGGGCGAGTCGGGCTCGGGCAAGACCGTGACCGCGCTGGCGATGCTGCGGCTGGTGGAAGACGCCTACTACGACGGCGCGATCCGCTTCGAGGGCAAGAACCTGCTGGAGGTGTCGGACCGCGAGATGCGCGGCATCCGCGGCGCCGAGATCGCGATGATTTTCCAGGAGCCGATGACGGCGCTCAACCCGCTGTACACCATCGGCAACCAGATCGTCGAGACGCTGGCGCTGCACGAGGGCCTGGACCGCCGCGCCGCGCGCGAGCGCGCCATCGCGCTGCTGGAGCGCACCGGCATCAGCGACGCCGCGCACCGCTTCGACAGCTTCCCGCACCAGCTCTCGGGCGGCCAGCGCCAGCGCGCCATGATTGCCATGGCGCTGGCCTGCCGCCCCAAGCTGCTGCTCGCCGACGAGCCGACCACGGCGCTGGACGTAACCATCCGCGCCCAGATCATGGACCTGCTGCGCGACCTGCAGGCCGAGTTCGGCATGGCGGTGATGCTGATCACCCATGACCTCAACCTGGTGCGTTCCTTTGCCCAGCGCGTGGGCGTGATGGAGAAGGGCGTGCTGGTCGAGACCGGCGAGACCGCGCAGCTGTTTGCCGCCCCCCAGCACCCCTACACCCGCAAGCTGATCGACAGCCGCCCCAGGCGCGAGGTGCTGCCGCTGGTGCCGCTGGCGCCGGTGCTGCTGGAAGCGCGCAAGCTGAGCGTCAACTACGCGCGCAAGCGCCGCGGGCTGGCCGGCTGGTTCGGCAAGGACCAGTTTGCGGCGGTCAAGGACGTGGACTTCCAGCTGCGCGAGGGCGAGACCGTCGGCATCGTCGGCGAGTCCGGTTCGGGCAAGACCACGCTGGCGCATACCGTGCTGGCGCTGCAGCGCAAGAGCGGCGGCACCATCCATTTCCTCGGCCGCAGCTTCGACACCGCGACGCGCGACGATCGCCGCCAGTTGCGCGCGCGCATGCAGGTGGTGTTCCAGGACCCGTTCGGCTCGCTGGCGCCGCGCATGACCATCGAGCAGATCGTCGGAGAAGGCCTGGCGCTGCACCAGCCCGGCCTGTCGCACGAGGGCACGCGCCAGCGCGTGATCGAAGCCCTGCGCGAGGTCGGCCTGGACCGCACCGCGCTGGGCCGCTATCCGCACGAATTCTCGGGCGGGCAGCGGCAGCGCATCGCGATTGCCCGGGTGCTGATCCTCAAGCCGCAGATCCTGGTGCTGGACGAGCCCACCTCGGCGCTGGACGTGTCGATCCAGCAGCAGGTGCTGGCGCTGCTGTCCCAGCTGCAACACAAGTACAACCTCACCTACCTGTTCATCAGCCATGACCTGGCGGTGATCCGCGCCATGGCGCATCGGGTTTTCGTGATGAAGGCAGGGGAGGTGGTCGAGGCCGGCGACACCGAAGCGGTGCTGGGCGCACCCCAGCACCCCTATACGCGCAAGCTGATGGCGGCGGCGCAGGTCGGCGCTGGCTGACCCGCAGGTGTGCGGCGCAGCAACGCCGCGGCCCCGCCTGGCTAGCATCCGGTGGTTCGGATCAATCCGATAAACAAGGTGCGAATTCCCGCCTATATCCTTGATTCGCCAGTCAAATCCGGCGAATTTGTAACGAACTTTGACATGTGAATGACAACCCTTTACCATCCCGCGAGAACTAGTTTTGGGGGTGGTCCGTCCGACGCATTGGATCGTGCATGGCACGATTGCGGTGCAAAACAGGCCCGGTAAGCCTGGTGCGGATGTTGCATAGGGTTCACCCCGCAGGTTCACATGAATTTCTCGCGAAGTTCACGCGAATTTCACATATACCCAGCTGCCCCGGACTTGTGCCGGGGCTTTCTGTGGAACGATCAACGGGAGAACCAATGCAGCGATCGGTACTTCATTCCCTGGCGCGTGCCGCCGTCGGAATTGCCATTGCCTGCGGTGCGACTGTGTCGAATGGAGTGCTGGCGGATACGGTATTCAAGGATGCCGACGCCCGTATCGATGCTACGGCCCACGCCGCGGATTCGCATGCGGAAGGCAAGCGCGGCTTGCTGTCGTCGGTGGTGAATTCCACCAGCAACGTTGCCAGCAAGGCTGGCGACCTGGTCATGAATGCGCTGGGCCTGATTGGCGTGCGTTACCGCTTCGGCGGCAACAGCCCCGAATCCGGCCTGGACTGCAGCGGCTTCGTCCGCTACGTGTTCCAGGACACCTTCGGCTTCATGCTGCCGCGCCGCTCTGTCGAAATCAGCCGTGTCGGCACCACCGTGGCGGCCACCGACCTGCGTCCGGGCGACCTGGTGTTCTTCAACACCATGCGCCAGACCTTCTCGCACGTTGGTATCTATATCGGCGACAACAAGTTCGTGCATGCCCCGTCCACGGGCAGCAAGATCCGTGTCGACGACATGCGTGCGTCTTACTGGGTGACCCGCTACAACGGCGCCCGCCGCATCGAGGATGGCAAGGAGGGCGGCGCCGATGGCCTCGGCGACATGGTCGAGACGCTCAAGCGCTACGACCCCAAGGTCGTCCGCGCATCGATGTACGGCGGCTGAGGTTCCGGCACGCTTCAAGCAAAAAGGACTGCTGCGGCAGTCCTTTTTGCTTTGGCGAGGCGTGCTCTCCCGGGCTATTGCACTGCGACCGTTCCGGCCGGTGCCAGGCGGGCCTGTTCCAGCCGCTGCCGCAGCGTTGCCATCACCGCCGTGGTGGCCTGTTCGCCGGCCAATATGGCCCGGTTGCGGGCGTTGAAGTCGCTGCCGCCCATATCGGGCAGCTCGGGGCGGATCACCACGTCGGCGCGCGCCAGTGCCATCTTGTTGATCGACTGGCCCATGATCGCGGTGGTCTGCAGCAGCACGCCGCTCTGGCCCGCGTTCTTCTGCGCCGACGGGTCGGCCGAGATGTTGACCGCGATGACAAAGTCCGCGCCCATGCCGCGCGCGGAATCCACCGGCACCGGCTCGACCAGGCCGCCGTCGACATAGTCGTGACCCTGGATCGACACCGGCTGGAACACCCCGGGCACGCTGCTCGACGCGCGCACGGCCTGGCCTGTGTTGCCGCGGCGGAACAGAATTTTCTCGCCGCTCTTGAGATCGGTGGCGACAATGCCCAGCGGCAGCTTCATGGTCTCGATGGTCCGGTTCTGCACCAGCCGGTTGATGTAGTTCTGCAGCGCCTCGCCCTTGAGCCAGCCGCCGAAGCGGGTGCCGAAGGGCAGGGCCCAGTCGGCGATGGCGGCCTCGTCCATGGTCAGCGCCAGCTTGTTCAGCTGGAAGCCATTCAGTCCGCTGGCGTAAAGCGCCGCCACGACTGCGCCGGCGCTGGTGCCGGTGACCAGGTCGGCATGGATGCCTTGCGCTTCGAGCGCCTTGATCACGCCGATATGGGCAAAGCCGCGCGCCGCGCCGCCGCCCAGCGCCAGGCCGATCTTGACGGGCCGCGGCGCGGGCGGGGTAGTGGCGAGCGGCGGCGCGGGACGCGGGCCGAACGAGCAGCCCGCCAGCAGGGCGGCCGCGGAGATGCCGAGGAAATGACGTCGTTGCATGAAGCGGGATCAGTAATCAGGTGGGACCGGCGGATACGGGATGTGATGCGGGCGCTCCTCCAGGGAGGCTGGCATCGCATAGCCTGAATCAGCGGCATCACCTCAGACCGGCGCAAGCATAAATGATTCCGCGCGGCGCCGGCACGCCGGGCGGGGCGAGGGATGCGCGTTGGTATAATGCAAGGCCTGCACATACACCAGCCTGCGCGCCGCTGCGCGCGGGCTTTCTTGTTTCTGCCCCTGACCATGACCCAACGCGTCCGCACCCGCTTTGCGCCGAGCCCGACCGGTTTTATCCACCTCGGCAATATCCGCTCCGCGCTCTATCCCTGGGCCTTCGCCCGCCGCATGAAGGGCGACTTCATCCTGCGCATCGAAGACACCGACGTCGAGCGTTCGTCGCAGGAAGCGGTCGACGTGATCCTCGAGAGCATGGCCTGGCTGGAGATGGATATCGACGAAGGCCCGTTCTACCAGATGCAGCGCATGGACCGCTATCGCGAAGTGGTCGCGCAGATGGTCGAATCCGGCCTGGCCTACCGCTGCTACATGAGCACCGAAGAGCTGGATGCCCTGCGCGAAGCCCAGCGCGAGCGCGGCGAGAAGCCGCGCTACAACGGCTTCTGGCGTCCCGAGCCGGGCAAGGTTCTGCCCGAGCCGCCGGCAGGGGTCGATCCGGTGATCCGCTTCAAGAATCCGATCGGCGGCAGCGTGGTGTGGGATGACGCGGTCAAGGGCCGCATCGAGATCTCCAACGACGAGCTCGACGACCTGGTGATCGCGCGCCCGGACGGCACCCCCACCTACAACTTCTGCGTGGTGGTGGACGACCTCGACATGAAGATCACCCACGTGATCCGCGGCGACGACCACGTCAACAACACCCCGCGCCAGATCAACATCATCCGCGCGCTGGGCGGCACGCCGCCGGTCTACGCCCACCTGCCGACCGTGCTTAACGAGCAGGGCGAGAAGATGAGCAAGCGCCATGGCGCGATGGCCGTGACCGGCTACCGCGACGAGGGCTATCTGCCCGAAGCCGTGCTGAACTACCTGGCGCGCCTGGGCTGGGCCCACGGCGACGCCGAGATCTTCTCGCGCGAGCAGTTCGTTGAATGGTTCGACCTGGAGCACCTGGGCAAGTCGCCCGCCCAGTACAACCCCGAGAAGCTGGCCTGGCTGAACAACCACTACATCAAGGTCGGCGACAACCAGCGCCTGGCCACGCTGACGCAGCCGTTCATCGAGGCGCTCGGAGGCAAGGTGGAAGGGGCGGACCTGGCCGGCGTGGTGGCGCTGGTGAAGGACCGCGCCAATACGCTGAAGGAGGTCGCGCAGGCGGCGCTGCTGTTCTATCGCGGCGAGCCGCAGGCGGAAGCCGCGCTCAAGGCCGAGCACCTGACCCCGGAAATCCAGCCCGCGCTGGCGGTGCTGGCCGCCCAGCTGGCCGCGCTGCCGGAATGGAAGCGCGAAGCCATCAGCGCCACCTTCAAGGCCGTGCTCGCCGAGTTCGGCCTGAAGATGCCCAAGCTGGCCATGCCGGTGCGCCTGCTGGTGGCCGGCCAGCTGCAGACGCCGGGCATCGATGCGGTGCTGGAACTGTTCGGCCGCGACACGGTGCTGCGCCGCCTGGCGGCAGCTGCATAAAAAATCGTAAAAAGTCCGCGCCGGGGGCTTGCGCTCCGGGCCGGACTTGCGCATAATCTCTTTCTCCCTGCAGCGCGGTCCCTGACCAAGCTGGCTGGTGGATCCGCAAGGATCTTCGCAATCTCCGAACTGATTTTTGAAGTGACGGGAAAGCGAAAAAAGCTGAAACGGGAGCTTGCAAAGATTAATGGTTGATATATAATCTTGGCTTCGCCTGAAACGGTAGTTAATTCAGGCGAAAGCGCAGCAAGTTGCAGTAAATGGCAGTACCATGGGGCTATAGCTCAGCTGGGAGAGCGCTTGCATGGCATGCAAGAGGTCAGCGGTTCGATCCCGCTTAGCTCCACCAAGATTTAGGTGTCATCCAGGTTGTTTGGGGTGGCGCCAGACGGAACGTGTTGAAAGACAAGTTTCTGTCCCCTTCGTCTAGAGGCCTAGGACATCACCCTTTCACGGTGAGTACAGGGGTTCGAATCCCCTAGGGGACGCCATAACAACAGGGCGTAATCAGACGCCCAGTCGACTGAAGCGAAGCTTCGGAAGGCGCCGACTAAGGAGTGGTAGTTCAGTCGGTTAGAATACCGGCCTGTCACGCCGGGGGTCGCGGGTTCGAGTCCCGTCCACTCCGCCAAAACTGAACCCGCATGGTTTGCACCATGCGGGTTTTTCTTTGGGTGAGGGATTATGTCGTTAATCGCTGCAAACGCAATAAAAAATGTTGCATTCGTTGCGAAATTCGCTATATAATCCTGTCTTCGCTGCAAATGCTGCGGTAAGCGGCAGGCAGCGAAGGTGGTTCCAGCAGTAACCGTCCAGCCGTACCGGATACGGGGCTATAGCTCAGCTGGGAGAGCGCTTGCATGGCATGCAAGAGGTCAGCGGTTCGATCCCGCTTAGCTCCACCAGAATTTGGGAAGCGTCTGAAAAGAAGCTTCCCAGGCGCGAAAAAGCCTGCTATGATGGCGGACTTTCCAGCGCAAGACAGAAAACGCGTTGTAAAACAAGTTTCTGTCCCCTTCGTCTAGAGGCCTAGGACATCACCCTTTCACGGTGAGTACAGGGGTTCGAATCCCCTAGGGGACGCCATAACAACAGGGCGTAATCAGACGCCCAGTCGACTGAAGCGAAGCTTCGGAAGACGCCGACTAAGGAGTGGTAGTTCAGTCGGTTAGAATACCGGCCTGTCACGCCGGGGGTCGCGGGTTCGAGTCCCGTCCACTCCGCCAAATTAGAACGCCCGCGCAAGCGGGCGTTTTTCTTTTCCGGCTGCTGAAATCGCGGCCGCCGCCCTTGCGGGCGGCCAGTGCCAGAGTCAGTTTTCCGGATCCTTGCTGACCCGGCTGAAATACCGCACCAGCAGCACGCCTGCAATCGCCAGGCTGATGCTGTTGGCCAGCCAGAAGCCGCTGGCGCCGCGCGTGAAGGCCGGCATGCCCTCGATCAGCCCGAAGCCCAGCACATAACCCCCGCCCAGTCCGATGCCCCACAGCGAGCCGGCGTAGATCAGCGTCGGAATCAGCGCGATCTTGTACGCGCGCAGGATAAACGCCGTCATCACCTGCACCGCGTCGAAGGCCTGGTAGAACGCCACGAACAGCACCAGCGGCAGCGCTGCCGCGACCACCGCGGGATCGCTCGCGTAGGCATGCAGCACCGGCTTGCGCAGCAGCCACAGCAGGGCACCGGTCAGCACCGCCAGCGTCACCGCCATGCGGATGCCGCGCCAGGCAAGGCGGCTGGCGCCGGCCAGGTCGCGCGCGCCGAGATGCTGTGCCACCAGCGTCGAGGTGGCAATCCCCAGCGACAGCGGCAGCATGTAGGCCACCGCGCCCAGGTTGGCGATGATCTGGTGCCCGGCCAGCGTGACCGTGCCCAGGCGCGTGATGAAGATCGACATCAGCGTGAACGAGGTGATCTCGATCAGGTAGGTCAGGCCCATCGGCAGGCCCAGCCGCAGCAGCGCGCGCAGCGGGGCGGCAGCCGGCCAGCTCCACATACTGAAGATCCGCAGCGGGTGATAGGCGCTGCCATAGCGCAGGATCAGCAGCCCGGCGATGCACCAGGCCCAGCTGATCAGCGTTGAGGCCAGGCCGCAGCCGGGGCCGCCCATGGCCGGCACGCCCAGGCCGCCGTGGATGAACCAGGCATTGAGCGGCACCTTCAGCGCCAGCCCGCCGATCTGCAGCACCGTCACCATGATCGGGCGCGACAGCGCATTGTTCAGCGCCGAGTAGATGCGGAAACCCAGCGCCGCCGGCAGCCCGAAGGCTCCGAAGTGCAGGTAGGCAGTGGCCTTCTCGACCAGTTCGGGCGGCGCCTTGGCGAAAGCGAGCAGCGGGGCCGGGAAGGCCAGCAGCAGCACGCCCGGAATCGCCAGCGCGGCGCCCAGCCATGCGGCCTGCCGGACCTCGGCGCCGATCGCTTCGATGCGGCCGGCGCCATAGAGCTGGCCGGCGATGGGCGACAGCGCCTGCAATACGCCCATCAGGCTGATATAGATGGTGACATAGATCGAGCCGCCCAAGCCCACGGCGGCCAGGTCGGTCGCCGAGGCGCGCCCGGCCATTGCGGTATCGATGACGCCAAAGGCAATAACGGCAAGCTGGCCGGCCAGCACTGGGCCGGCCAGGCTGGCAATACGGCGAAGGTCTTGGAACAGGGTCATTCAGGGCTCGGCAGGCTTGGTCAGGGCTGGATGGTCAGCCCCGCAGCCGCCTGCGGCCGGAATGGTTCGATGGTGCGACAGGCGCTGCGGTGGTAGTGACGCCGGAAAGGGCTCAGGGCTGGCGCGGCAGGCGGCGCCGCGGCAGGTCGGGGCGCGGATGGACGGCGCGCGCGGTATCGACCAGCCGGTACATGCGGAAGCGCTCGTCGCGGTCCGCGGGGCGGCGGCCTTCCCAGATCAGCCGCCACTCGAAATGCGAGATATTGCCCGGCTCGCCATAGTCGACCGCGTCATGGCGCAGCAGCACGTCGCAGCCGTCGTTGGGGCCGCCAAAGCGGATATGGCCGAAATAGGCAAACGACGCCAGCTGCGCATCGCCCATGCGGATCGGCTGGACGCACTGGTAGGCAGGCGGCAGCGCCATCGCCGCAGCCTGGGCCACGTCGCGGTAGGTCTTGCCGTAGTTGATCGAGGGCAGCCACAGCGTCATGGCCATGACCCACATCAGGGTGGTGCCGGCGGCGGAAATCACCACCGGGCGCCAGATCTGCTTGGGCGCGCGCGACAGCCGCCAGCGCACGATCAGCACCCACGCGACCGTGGCCGCCAGCGCAAACACCACCGCGGCGATGGTGAACTCATGCTGGTAGCCGGGCAGCTGGCGGAAGACGTTGCGTGCGATGCGCGGCGGCCAGCCGGTGGTCTTGGCGATCCACATGAACCAGACCGTGCCGCCGAAGATGGTGAAGAACAGCAGCGCGAACCAGTCGATCGCGTTGATCACGCCGCGCGCCAGCGTGGGCAGCGCGAATGCGGCCAGCACGGCCATCGGCGGCAGCAGCAGGATGAACTGCACGTCGCCGGCACTGCGCTGCAGGAACAGCAGCACCAGCACCGGCAGCAGCAGCGCCAGCGGCGCCGCCACATGGGGGGCGCGGCGCATGCCGGTCCATGCGATCCAGGCCCAGCCCGCGATCGGCCAGACCGGCCACGTGTACAGGAACAGGTTGCGCACGTTGAAGCCGAAGGTCGCCACATTGGGCGAGCCGTAGCTGCGGCGGTCATAGCGCGACCATTCGCGGATGAAGGTCACCGCCTCGTCGCGGTCGGCCGCGCCGAAGTAGGCGGCCGCCAGCCACGCCGACACCATCAGCAGCGCCAGCGGAATGCCGATGGCGGCCAGGCGCCGCCACGGCAGCGGCTTGCACACCAGTGCGCAGACCGCGCTGCCTCCCAGCAGCGCCAGCGGCAGCAGGGGCCCGCTGGCCAGCGCCAGCCCGCCCAGCGCGGCACCATAGACCAGGCTGCCCTGGATGGGCTTGTCGAGGCTGCGCACCATGCCGTACAGGGCCAGTGCGATAAAGGCGACCTGGCCGACCTGCGGCGTGGTCTCGTGCCCGCGCATGGCCAGGCCCACGCAGGCCAGGAAGATCAGCAGCGCGCCGTCGGCCAGCGTGCGGCCGTAATCGCGCGCGTTGGGCTGGCCGCCGAAGGCGTAGGCAAATGGCTGGACCTCGTCGCGCCGGCCCAGCAGGTAGGTGGTGTACCAGATGCAGGCGCAGGTCGCGAAGAAGAACAGCGCCGTGGCCAGCCGCGCGGCGTCGGCCGCGCCCAGCCAGCTGCCGAAGCCGCGGATCATCAGCGCGCCGATCCAGAACACCAGCGGGCCGTCCTCGCTGTACGGGCGGCCGACGATATTCGGCATCAGCCAGTCGTGCAGGTTGCCGGTGGCCAGCTGCCACATCACGCCAAAGCCGGCGGCGTCCTCGTTCTTCCACGGGTCGCGGCCGAACAGGCCGACCAGGCCATAGATGATGCAGATCGCCAGCAGCAGCGCGCGCGGCAGGGCGCCGGTCGCGGCAGCGGTCAACTGGACGGGGGAGGTATTGGCTTGACGCATCGATGCTCAGGTCGGGCCGTGGCGCAATGGCGCGAAGGCCACAGTATCGCGCATGCGGCGGCCGCGCGGGCCGTGGCATGGCGTGGAAGCCTCACGGGGTGTGGGGTAAATCCAATGAATGCGGCGGTACCGGTCGTGGTCCGGCATAAAAGCAAAGAGGCAGCCGATGCTGCCTCTTTGCTGTTTCGCACAGGCCCCGGAGCATCTGTCCGCAGGCCTTGCGAAGCGGGGTTCGCTGAAAGCGATTTACTTCGCAGCCTTGCCCAGCTTGTTGCCGAACTTCTGGCGGAACTTTTCCACGCGGCCGGCCGTGTCCATGATCTTCTGGGTGCCGGTGTAGAACGGGTGCGATTCCGACGAGACTTCGATCTTGGCCAGCGGGTATTCCTTGCCGTCCTTCACGATCTTGTCCTTGGTCTGGATGGTCGAGCGGGTGATGAAGCTGAAGTCGCTGGACATGTCCTGGAACACGACTTCGCGGTAATTCGGGTGAATGCCTTCTTTCATGATGAGTCCTTTCTGGTTGGGTAGCCAGTCCGTTGCAATCCGCTGTTCTCCGCCGAGGGCGAGAGCGTGCATGGCGCGGCGACGAACGAACCACTTGCCGGTAACGGGCAAACCGGGATTATGGCAGAAAAACAAATACTTGGGGAAGAGGCAGCGCCACGCGCGGCACAGAAAGTGTGGCGCAGGAATATGGCAAAAGCATCACATGGAGGCCGGGTCCTGGCGATAGAAGACGGCCAGCGACTGGTATACAACCGGCCAGTGCCGCGCCAGCCCGGTCGGCTCGACAAAAAATGCCTCTGACGTCACGGCAAAGAACTCGCTCGGCGCCTCGTTCCCGTATGGGTCGATGATGCGCAGTGCCGGCGGCAGCCGCTCCGGGTGCTCCCAGTCGGCCTCGTCGCGTGCCTCCCAGGCCTCGGCAAAGCGGTCGTACTCGGTCAGGAAGGTCTCGGCCCAGGCTTCCGCGTCGATGTCCGGGTGCAGCACGCGCGAGAAGGGCGGCACGCCGTCGGGCTCGCCGTCGAGCATGTCCAGCTTGTGGGCGAACTCGTGGATGACCACGTTGTAGGTGTCGGCCGGCAGTTCGTGGTCGCTGTCGATGCCGGCCCCGGGGGTGTGCACGTCGGGCCAGGACAGGATCACCGGCCCGTGCTCCCAGGCCTCGCCGCTGGCTTCCTCGACCACGCCGTGCACCAGGCCGATCTCGTCCTGCACGGTCCGGCGGATGATGAACTCGCCCGGGTAGAGCACGATGCCGTGCCAGCCCCGGTACCAAGGCAGCCCCAGCTTCAGGATCGGCACGCAGGCCTGCACGGCAACGCTGGCCACCATGTCGTCGGCCAGCGGCAGGTCGTGCGCGGTGGAGTATTCCTTGTCAGCGATGAACAGCGTGGCCAGCTCGCGCAGCGCCGCGAGGTCTTCGCTGCCGTAGCGTTGCACGAACGGCAGCGTGGCGACCGTGCGCGCCCACAGCGCATCGGGGATGGCGTAGTGCTCCAGCTTGCGGGCCCGCGAGCGGGTGCGCAGGAATGAGGTCAGTTTGCCGAGCATGGGCGTAGCGCGGTGCGCTGTGAAATGGTCCGGCAACAAAAAAGGTCGGGCAACAAAAAAAGGCGTGCCGTGGCACGCCTTCCTGTCCGCCTTGCGGCGATGCTGCGTTGACGCTGCAGCGAGGGCTCAGCCGCCTCTGCGCATCATATCGAAAAACTCGGCGTTGTTCTTCGTGGCCTTCATCTTGTCCATGATGAATTCCATCGCCTGCACTTCATCCATGTCGGAGATGAACTTGCGCAGGATCCAGATCTTCTGCAGGATTTCCGGCTTGATCAGCAGCTCTTCGCGGCGCGTGCCCGACTTGTTCAGGTTGATCGACGGGTAGACGCGCTTCTCGGCCAGGCGGCGTTCCAGGTGCACTTCCATGTTGCCGGTGCCCTTGAACTCTTCATAGATCACGTCGTCCATGCGGCTGCCGGTTTCGATCAGCGCGGTGGCGATGATGGTCAGCGAACCGCCTTCTTCCAGGTTGCGCGCGGCACCGAAGAAGCGCTTCGGGCGCTGCAGCGCGTTGGCGTCCACGCCACCGGTCAGCACCTTGCCCGAGGCCGGCACCACGGTGTTGTAGGCCCGCGCCAGGCGGGTGATCGAGTCCAGCAGGATCACCACGTCGCGCTTCAGTTCGACCAGGCGCTTGGCCTTCTCGATCACCATTTCGGCAACCTGGACGTGGCGGATGGCCGGTTCGTCGAAGGTCGACGCAACCACTTCGCCGCGCACCGATCGCATCATCTCGGTCACTTCTTCCGGGCGTTCGTCGATCAGCAGCACGAACAGGTCCGCTTCCGGATGGTTGTTGGCAATCGCGTGGGCGATGTGCTGCAGCATCACGGTCTTGCCGGACTTGGGCGATGCCACCAGCAGCGCACGCTGGCCGCGGCCGATCGGCGCGATCATGTCGATGATGCGGCCGGTGATGTTCTCTTCAGCCTTGATATCGCGTTCGAGCGTGAGCGGCCGGTTCGGGTGCAGCGGCGTCAGGTTCTCGAACATGATGCGGTTCTTGACCGCTTCGGGCGGCTGCCCGTTGACCTTGTCCACCTTGACCAGTGCAAAGTAGCGTTCGCCGTCCTTGGGCGTACGCACTTCACCCTCGATCGAATCGCCGGTGTGCAGGTTGAAGCGGCGGATCTGGGACGGACTGATGTAGATGTCGTCCGTGCTGGCCAGATACGAGGTTTCGGGCGAGCGCAGGAAGCCGAAGCCGTCGGGCAGCACCTCCAGCGTGCCGTCTCCAAAGATGGTTTCGCCCATCTTGGCGCGCTTCTTCAGGATCGCAAACATCAGTTCCTGTTTGCGCATCCGTTGTGCGTTGTCGATCTCGAGCGTAGCCGCCATTTCGAGAAGCGCAGACACGTGAAGCGATTTGAGTTCTGTCAGGTGCATAGACGAGGGGTACAGATGGGCCCGGACGGGCGAGACCTAAAGGGAAGGGGGGAAATGAGCGAACGCTCGGGGAGTTGTTGGTGGCATCTTAGCACAATCCGACCGGCGCGCCAGGATGTGGCGCACGCACGTCGGACCGTGACAAAACCGGGACCGTGGGTCAGGTCCCGGCGCGCAGCTTACAGGTTGCCGTCGAGGAAGGCGGTCAGTTGCGACTTGGACAGCGCGCCGACCTTCTGGGCCGCGACTGCGCCGTTCTTGAACAGGATCAGCGTCGGGATGCCGCGGATGCCGAACTTGGCCGGCACCTGCTGGTTTTCATCGACGTTGATCTTGGCGATCTGCAGCTTGTCGCCGTAGTCCTTGGCGACTTCGTCCAGGATCGGCGCGATCATCTTGCAGGGGCCGCACCATTCCGCCCAGAAGTCGAGCAGGACGGGTTTGTCGGACTGGAGGACGTCAGCATCGAAGGAGGCGTCGCTCACATACTTGATTTGTTCGCTCATGGCGGAAAACCTCTGGTTTCGCTCTGTTTATGTTGAAGGCTGGAGACTTCGGAGGGCCGAACCGTTACCTTACACGAGATTGCGCGGACCCGTCGGGCTGCCTCCGCAGCCCGCAAACAGGCTGTGGGGGCCGCTGCCGCGCCCGGTGCTGCCGATATGTTACCAGTTTGCCGATTTTCAAGACCGGCCTGGCAAACACTCGAAAGCGCGCCGGCACGGAAATGATTCTGCTGCAAGCGGGGGATTCATTGAAATGCTTATTTTCTATGGCGCCGAGAGATTCGGGTAATCGCTTGCGGCGTGCGGGAGGGTGTGTCATAGAATGCACTTGTGCGCGCCGCGCGGTGCCGATTGCGTGTGGCGTGCGCGTAGAATAGAAAGCGGTTCGCGGGCGGCGCCAGCGGACCAATCTTGCATCCTGCGCCACTGACTAGGTCATCGACATGAACACCGATCCCCGCAAGCCTTCGCAGCCCGAGCCCGAGCCCGGCCAGGCGCCGGACGTGGACCACCTGAGCGATGCGCTGGACCATATCAGCAGCGCCGTGGAGACCAACAGCATCGCCAGCGGTGCCGCACGCGGCCTGGTCTACAGCATCATCGAGACCCTCGGTACCCTCGTGGGCGACCCGGACCTGCCCGAGCATGCGCGCTCCGGCTATGAGGGCCTGCTCGAGACCGCGCGCGAGATCCGCGCCCGGCTGGAAGGCGGTTCGGACTGAGCCGTTCCGCCTGCCCCTGCATCACACTTGCCGCCAGCCGCCCAGGCCGGCGGCGCCCGTATTGTTTCCGTTGCATCCTGACGCTTTCGCCGACCGACGCAGTTCGCGCAGCCATTCCGGGCTGCGCCCCACGCGCCCATGACGTCGCTACGTTTCCGCCCTGGCCCTGATTTCCTCGACCAGGCCGCCACCGCTGCCTGGTATTTCCTCGACCGCTGCGGCGCGCCGGAGGCGGGCGCGCACGTGGTCGTGCCCACCGCGGCGCAGATCCCGGGCGTGCGCCAGGCACTGGACGCCGCCGCGCGCGCGGCAGGCAGCCCGCGGCTGCTGCCGCGCGTGCTGACGCTGGGCCACTGGCTGCTCGACCTGCCGCCCGAGGGCGCCCCGGTGCGCAGCCCGGCCGCACGCCTGCTGGCCGTGCAGCAGGCGGTGCGCGGGCAGGACTGGCTGCGCCGCGCCTTCGGCGCCCAGAACGAGACCGCCGCCTGGGGCCTGTCGCAGACGCTGCTGTCGATCTGCGACGAGCTCAACGCGCGCTGGCTCGAAGACGCCGCCATCCGCGACGATGACGAGATCGACGGCGACGATCGCGCCGGCCTGCTGCAGGGCGCGCTGGAACGGACCTATTCGCATCTGTCCGAGCGCTTCCTCGGCGAAGAGGCGCGCATCGTGCTGGCATTCTGGCAGGCGCTGTCCGGCCCGGACGATCCGCTGCCGGCGCGGCGCCGCGCCTTGCGCGAGCTGTCGCAGCAGCTGCGCGGCCCGGTGATCTGGATTGCCCCGACCCCGCCCACGCCGCTTGAAGCCGCGTTCCTGCGCGATGCCGCCGAGCTGGTGCCGGTGCTGCAGGTCGGCTATGACTGGACCGGGCAGGGCGAGAGCGATGCCGACTGGTACCAGACGCTGCTGGCGCTGTGGCCGGAAGCAAGGATCGCCGACGATGCCGAAGCCGTCGCCCCCGCGCCGGCCATGCCTGCGCTGCCGCCGCAGCGTTCGTCGATCCGCGTGATCGGCAGCGCGCGCTTCGAGGACGAAGCCGCCGCGGCAGCCGCGCAACTGGTGCAGTGGCTCAATGAAGGCCGCCGCCAGGTGGCGCTGGTCGCGCACGACCGCGTGGTGGCGCGGCGCGCCCGCGCCTTGCTGGCGCGCGCCGGGGCACCGGTGCGCGACGAGACCGGCTGGAAGCTTTCCACCACGCGCGCGGCCGCCGCGCTGATGCGCTGGTTCGACCTGCTGGTGCGCGACGGCGACACCGCCGCGCTGCTGGACCTGCTCAAGAGCCCGTTCTGCCTGCCGGAGGTTGCCGGGCGCGGCGCGGCCATCGCGCTGCTTGAGCGCCAGGTGCGGCGCGAAGGCATTACCGGCGGCTGGGCGCGCCTGCGCCAGCTGTTCGGGAGCGCACCGACTGCCGCGCAGCAAGCTGCCGCGGAAGACGAGGATGCCGCCGAAGCGCCGCGCCGCGCCGCGCACGCGCTCGTCGCCGTGCTCGCCGACGAGGCGGCGCGCTGGCCGCGCGGGCTCGCGCAGCATCCGCTGGCAACCTGGCTGGAACGGCTCGACGGCATGCTCGACGGCCTCGGCATGCGCGCGGCGCTGGCCGCGGACGATGCCGGCAGCCAGCTGCTCGATGCGCTGGCGCGGCTGCAGGAGTTGCCGCTGGACGAGACTGGCGGCCATGCCACGCTGTCGCAGGGCGAGTTCCGCGCGATGCTGTCGGCGCTGCTGGAATCGGTCGCCTACAAGGAGCCCTCGGCCAGCGGCCCGGCGCGCATCACCATCCTGCCCCTGAACGGCGCGCGCATGCGCCGCTTCGAGGGCGTGGTGATCGTCGGCTGCGATGACGCGCAACTGCCGTCCAGCGCCGCCGAGCTGATGTTCTTTTCCAACCAGATGCGGCGCGAGCTGGACCTGGAAGACCGCGAGGCCCGCTTTGCCCAACAGGCGCGCGACCTGGCCGAGGTGCTGCTGAACAACGACGACGTGGTGCTGACCTGGCAACGCTACGGCAGCCGCGGCGAGCCGCATCATGTGTCGGGCTGGATCGAGCGCCTGGCGGCGTGCTGCGCGCGCGCGGGCGTCAGCATCGAAGCCGCCGCCGCAGCACAGGCGCACGAGACCTTTGCCGATCCGCAGGGCATGCCGGCGCCGGCGGCGGAGCCCGCGCTGGTGCCGGTGCGCTGGAGCGCGCAGGCCTACAACATGCTGCGCCGCTGCCCCTACCAGTTCTTCGCCGGCCGCATGCTGGGCCTGGCCGGGCTGGAGACAGTCAGCGACGAGCTGGAGAAACGCGAGATCGGCGAACACCTGCACCACGTGCTGCTGCGCTACCACAAGGACCTGCAGGCGCGCCGCGAGCGTGGCGAGACGCTGGCGGAAGACCAGCGCCTGGCCCGCCTGGCCGAGATTTCCGAAGACGTGTTCGGCGCGCTGATGGCCGAGGACGGCAATGCCATTGCCTACTACCGGCGCTGGCGCGAGGTGATGCCGTCGTATGTCGCCTGGCAATCCGCGCGCGAGGCCGAGGGCTGGTTCTGGCGCGGCGGCGAGCTCGACGCCGGCATCGACCTGCCGATGCCCGACGGCCAGCCGCTGCGCCTGACCGGGCGCATCGACCGGCTTGACCAGGGCCCGGGCGGGGCGCATGCCGTGCTCGACTACAAGACGCAGAGCGCCACCCGCCTCAAGCGCAAGCTGGCCGAGGTCGAGGAAGACTGCCAGCTGCCGTTCTACGGCCTGCTGCGCGCCGATGCGGCAGCCGGCAGCTGGGTATCGCTCGAAGGCGCGCGCGAGGGCGCAGCGGCGGCGCAGCGCGAAGTCGGCCTGCCCGATTTTGAAGCCGCCGTCATCTGGCTGGAACGGCAGATGCGCGACGACGTCATGCGCCTGCGCCAGGGCGCCAGGCTGCCGGCCTTCGGCGATGCCTCCGCCTGCCTGTATTGCACCGCCCGCGGCCTGTGCCGCAAGGGCTTCTGGGAATCCACCGCCGTGCCGGCGCTGACATCATGACGCCCCACGATCCGCACCACGTCCAGCCTTACCAGCGCGACGGCGAACCCGTTTCCGAGACCGAGTTCACGCGCGCCGCCTGCGATCCCGCGCGCTCGGTGGTGGTTGAGGCCTGTGCCGGCAGCGGCAAGACCTGGCTGCTGGTGGCGCGGCTGGTGCGCTTGCTGCTGGCCGGCGCCGCGCCGCACGAGATCCTGGCCATCACCTTCACGCGCAAGGCCGCCGAAGAAATGCGCGACCGCCTGCTTGAGGTGCTGGCACAGCTGTCGCGCGACAGCGACGACGACGTGATCGCCGCTCTGGTGCAGCGCGGCCTGACGCCCGACGCCGCGCGCGAGACGCTGCCGCGTGCGCGGCGCCTGCATGCGCAGGTGCTGGCCGCGCCCGGGCGCATGGCCATCGATACCTTCCACGGCTGGTTCGGCACGCTGCTGCGCGGCGCGCCGCTGGCCTCGGGCATCGTGCCGGGCGCGGCGCTGCGCGAAGATGCGCTACGCATGAAACGCGAAGCCTGGGCCCCGGTCTGGCGCGCGCTGGCCACGGAGCAATACACCGACTTGCGCGCCGCGTGGGAAACGCTGGTCGATACCGTGGGCGACTTCCAGGCACGCGCGCTGCTGGACGCGATGTTCCATGCCCGCAGCGAATGGTGGGCGATGCAGGAGGGCGGCGACCCGCTGCAGGCGCTGTCCGACTGCCTGGGCGAAGACGCCCGGGGCGACGTGCTGCTGCAGGCGCTGGCCGACGAAGGCTGGCGCGATGCCTGCGAGTCGCTGGCGCTGCGCCTGGGCGCGGCCGGCAAGACCGAGCAGACCCACGCCGGCCGCATCACCGATGCGCTGATGGCGATCACCGCGTGGCGCGAAGCGGGCGCGGTGCCCGGCAAGCCCGCCGAACGGGCGTTCGCGCAGTTGCGCGCCGCGTTCTTCACCACCACCGGCGGCCCGCGTTCGCTGCGGCGCACCGCGGCGCTGGTCAAGGCCGCCGGCGGCGAAGGCATGGTCGATGCGTTGCTGGACGAGCATGCCTCGATCTGCGCCATGCTTGACGACATCAGCGCGCGTTGTTGCGAAGCCGCGGTGCTGGCGATCAACCGCGCGCTGTTCTGCATCGGCGATGCCTTGCTGACGCGCTACCAGCGGCACAAGGACGAGCAGCGCGCGATGGACTTCGCCGACCTGGAATGGCAGGCCGCGCGCCTGATGTCGGACGAAGAGACCGCCACCTACCTGCAGGTGCGGCTCGACGCGCGTTACCGCCATCTGCTGCTCGACGAGTTCCAGGACACCAACCCGCTGCAGTGGCGCATCCTGCAGGGCTGGCTGGCCGGCTATGCGGGCCTGGGCGAGCGGCCGACGGTGTTCCTGGTGGGCGATCCCAAGCAGTCGATCTACCGTTTCCGGCGCGCCGATGCACGGCTGTTCGGCGCGGCCGGCGAGATGCTGCGCGATGCGTTCGGCGCCACCGTGCTGCGCACCAACCGCACCCGGCGCAACCGTGCCGAAGTGCTGGACTGGGTCAACGCCGTGTTCGACAGCGCGCGCGCCGAGGGCCGCTATCCGCTGTACGCGACCCAGACCACGGCACTGGCCGGAGGCAACGGGCCGGTCTGGCTGCTGCCGCTGGTGGAGCCCGAGGACAAGGCCGAAGACGCCGTTGACGATGGTGCAGAGGACAAGGGCGCCGAAGCCGCCTCCGCCCATCGCGACACGCTGCTGCAGCCACGCCGGCAGGCCGGCGATTCGTTGCGGCTGGAAGAGGGCCGGCGCGTGGCCGCGTGGCTGCGCCTGGTGCGCGACACCGTGCCGGTCCATGAGGGCGGCGAACAGCGCCCCGCGCGCTGGAGCGACATGCATCTGCTGGTGCGCCGCAAGACCCATCTGGCTGACTATGAGCGCGCGCTGCGCGAGGCCGGCATTCCGTGCCTGAGCCCGCGCCGCGGCGGCCTGCTGGCCACGCTCGAGGCGCTGGACCTGTCGGCGTTGCTGGCGTTCCTGATGACGCCGGAATCGGACCTGGATCTCGCGCACGTGCTGAAGAGCCCGCTGGTGGGCGCGACTGACGACGACCTGCTGGCGCTGGCCCGGATCGAATGCGAGGGCGGCTGGTGGGCACGCATCGAGTCAGGCGGCCTGCCCGAACACGTATCCGATGCGCTGCGCGAAGGCGTGCAGCGCTTGCGCCAGTGGCTGCGCGTCGCGCCGCACCGGCCGGTGCATGACCTGATCGACCAGATCTTCCACGGCGGCGAAGTGCGGCGCCGTTATGCCGAGGCCGCGCCGCCGGATATCCGCGAACAGGTGCTGGCCAACCTCGATGCCTTCCTGAAGCTGTCGCTGGACCTCGACGGCGGGCGCTATCCGAGCCTGCCGAAATTTATCGACGAGCTGCAGGAAATCCGCCGCGGCGACGAGGGCGAAAGCCCCGATGAAGGCGGCATGGGCGAGAGCGCCGAAGACGTGGAGCCGGCCGAGGACGATCCGGCGTTTGCCGGCCTCGACGCGGTCCATATCCTGACCGTGCATGCAGCCAAGGGCCTGGAGGCGCCGTTCGTGGTGCTGCTCGATGCCAATCACAGCGAGCCGGCCGCGGACCGGGGCGGCATCCTGGTCGACTGGCCGCCGTCGTCGCCGGTGCCTCGGCATTTCTCGGCCTACGGCAAGCGCAGCGAGCGCGGGCTGGCGCGGGCGCCGTTGTTCGAGTCAGAGGCGGCGCTGGGCGAGCGCGAGAACTGGAACCTGCTGTACGTGGCCATGACGCGCGCGCAGCAGGGCCTGCTGGTCAGCGGGGTCAAGGGCCGGGCCAGCCGCAGCGGTTCGGGCGAGGGCAATGCCGAGATCGCCGGCAGCTGGTATGTGCGGCTGCAGGCCGCGGGCGTCGGCGAGATGGTGCCGGCCTATCCGGGCGAGCTGGCCGATGCGCAGGACCAGGCCCCGATGCCCGCGCGCCTGAGCGAGCCGGTGCGCTTTACCGACTTCCGGCTGCGCTATCGCGATGCAGTGGATGCGCGGCAGGGGACCGCGCTTGAAGAAGAGGGCGAGGCCGAAGCCGAAGACGAGTCCGACGGCATCGTCTTCAACGCCGCGGCCGCCCGCCACGGCGAGCTGGTGCATGCTTTGCTGGAGCGCCTGACGCGCTATCCCGAAGCCTTTGCCGGCGTGCCGGGGATCGACACCGCATTGCGCTGGTTCCCGCTGACGGGCGCGCACACCGGGGCGGCACGGCAGGCGTGGCGGCAACAGGTGGCGCAAGCGCTGGAGGCGGTGGCTGCGATGCTGCGCGCGCCGGCGCTGGCGCCGTTGCTGGGGGCGGGGGACGCCCGCAGCGCGCGCAATGAAGTCGAACTCTATGACGCGCGCGGCCGGCTGCTGCGCATCGACCGGCTGGTGGAATTCGACGACCGCGTGGTGATCGTCGACTACAAGCTGCGGCTCCTGCCGCAGGAGCATGCCGCCTACCGCGCGCAGCTGGGCCGCTATGTGGCCGCGCTTGCGCCGATGTTCCCGGGCAAGCGTATCGAGGCCGGCGTGGCCACCGCGGACGGCGAATGGATTCCCGCCGAGCGAATGGCGCCGCCGATGCCGCAGCAGGGCTCGCTGTTCTGACGGCTGGCGTGGCACCCGGACAGGGTGCCAGAATCGGCGCAAAATGGGGTGTGCAGCGCGCGCGCTCGCGGCCCGGCTGTACTAAAGTGACAGGGACTGCGCTGCGAACGACTCGTGCGTGCGGATACAGCGGGAGGGGGTGTGAGGTGGACGAGCCTGACCCTCGGCACTGGCGGAAAACGGCTGTGGCTGCTTCGTTCCCGACCTGACCAGGTTGACCGCGCCACCATGCGAGGAGGCCCGTCCGAGCGGCATTGTACCCCAGACCGCGATATCGCGGAGAAATTGCGTTGAATGCCCTTTGCAGTGGTGGGTCATTGCCCGCGGTAAATGCGTCGGCTTGATCTGGCGCAGGTAACGCGGGCCGCGGCGGCCCGACCATTCACCGACCCAGACCGTGGTGAGCCAATACATGAACGCAAACGACCAGATCATTCGCGGCGCCCTGGCGCCGCAGGAAATCTCCTCCGAAGTCCTGATCGAGAAGTACGCCAAGGGCGAAGAGCGCAGCATTGCCGATGTCAGGCAACGCGTGGCGCGCGCGCTGGCGCAGGCCGAACCCGAGGACCAGCGCGAGGCCTGGAGCGCGCGCTTCCTGTGGGCGCAGGAAAACGGCTTCGTGCCGGCCGGACGCATCAACTCGGCGGCGGGCACCGGCATCCAGGCCACGCTGATCAACTGCTTCGTGCAGCCGGTGGGCGATTCGGTGTCGGAGCCGCGCGAGGGCCGCCCCAGCATCTATACGGCGGTGGCGCAGGCCGCCGAAACCATGCGCCGCGGCGGCGGCGTGGGCTATGACTTCTCGGCGATCCGACCGGCCGGCGCGCTGGTGCGGGCCACGCATTCGCGCGCCTCGGGGCCGGTGTCGTTCATGAAAGTGTTTGACGCATCGTGCGCCACCGTGGAATCCGCCGGCGCCCGCCGCGGCGCGCAGATGGGCGTGCTGCGCTGCGACCATCCCGATATCGAGAGCTTTATCCACGCCAAGGACAAGGGCGACCTCAGCAACTTCAATATCTCCATCGGCGTCACTGACGCCTTCATGCAGGCCGTGCAGGCAGACGGCGAGGTCGAACTGGTGCATGAGGCCGAGCCGGGCGCCGATATGATCGCCGCAGGAGCTTATCGCCGCGACGACGGCCAGTGGGTGTACCGGCGCGTGCCGGCGCGCAACCTGTGGGACCAGGTCATGCAGGCCACCTACGACCATGCCGAGCCGGGCATCCTGTTCCTGTCGCAGATCAATGCCGACAACAACCTTTATTACTGCGAGCGCATCGAGGCCACCAACCCGTGCGCCGAGCAGCCGCTGCCATCCTATGGCTGCTGCTGCCTGGGCTCGATCAATCTGACGCGCTTCGTGCGCCAGCCGTTCTCGCCGCAGGCCGAATTCGATTTCGATGCCTTTGCCGAAGTGGTGCGTGTGGCCACGCGCATGCTCGACAACGTGCTCGACGTGACCTTCTGGCCGTTGCCCGAACAACAGGCCGAGGCCCACGCCAAGCGCCGCGTCGGGCTGGGCTTCCTGGGGCTGGGCAGCGCGCTGGTGATGCTGGGCCTGCGCTATGACACAGAGCCGGCGCGGCAGCTGGCGGCGCGGATCTCGGAGCGCATGCGCGATGATGCCTACCTGGCGTCGACCGAACTGGCGGTGGAGAAGGGTGCCTTCCCTCTGTTCGATGCCAACGCCTACCTGCAGAGCGGGTTTGCCGGCCGGCTGCCTGAACGCTTGCGCGATGCCATTGCGCGCAACGGGCTGCGCAATTCGCACCTGCTGTCGATCGCACCCACCGGCACCATCACGCTGGCCTTTGCCGACAATGCCTCCAACGGCATCGAGCCGGCTTTCTCGTGGACCTACAACCGCAAGAAGCGGATGCCGGACAACAGCTACCGCAGCTTCGAAGTGGCGGACCATGCCTGGCGGCTTTACCGTCACATGGGGGCCGACATGGCCCAGTTGCCGGATGCCTTCGTCACCGCGCTGCAGATGTCGGCGCTGGATCATATGCGGATGCTGGAAGCGGTGCAGCCGTATATCGACACCAGCATCAGCAAGACCGTCAACGTGCCGGAGGATTATCCGTATGAAGCCTTCCGCAACCTGTACCTGGAGGCGTGGAAGGCCGGCCTGAAGGGGCTGGCGACCTATCGTCCCAATTCGGTGCTGGGGGCCGTGCTGTCAGTAGAGGCGCCGGCGGCGGCACCCGCTGCCATGGCCGACGACAATCCGCTGGTGCGCCCCTTCGGCAGCCGGCCGGTGGGCGACCTGGAGGGCGTGACGTCCAAGGTCGAATACCTGACGTACGAGGGCCACAAGACCGTCTACCTGACCGTCAACTTCATGCGCGTCGCCGGCGTTGCCGGCGGCAAGCCGGTGGAGATCGAGCGCCCGGTGGAGTTCTTCATGCCGGCGGGGCAGCGCAGCGAGGGCCAGCAGTGGATTACCTCGACCATGCGGCTGTTGTCGATGGTGGCGCGCTCGGGCGGCTCGGTGGCCAAGGCACTGGCGGACATGCGCAACGTGGTGTGGGACAAGGGCACGGTGCGCTACGGCACGCTGGTGCGCCAGGACGGTACCGAGGTGCCGCGCTTCCATGACTCCGAAGTGGCCGCGCTCAGCTACGCGCTGCAGCGCATCCTGATCAAGCGCGGCTTCCTGGATGCCGACGGCGGCCAGGTGCCGGTAGCCGCGCTGGCGGCCAGGCTGGCCCAGCGCGAGGGCGGGGGGCAGGCGCCGGATGCCGGGGCGGATCTCGCCAGCCCGGTCCGAGCCCCCGGCACCCCCGGTGTCGGCACCGGCAAGCCGTGCCCGGAGTGTGGCGCGCACGCCCTGCACAAGGTCGACGGATGCGCCAAATGCGCCAATTGCGGCTACGTGGGCGAGTGCGGCTGAGCCCCGCCGCGGGCGGGTTGCGGCCACCGGAGCCAGCCCGCGCGGCGCGTGGCGAATAAAGACCGCGAGGTCGGGGCGGCGGCGGCCGGAGGGGGGCCGCATTTTGCTACAATCGCCGCCATGAGTTATCAAGTTCTAGCGCGCAAATGGCGCCCCAGGGATTTCACCACGCTGGTCGGCCAGGAGCACGTGGTCCGCGCGCTCACGCACGCGCTGGAACAGCAGCGGCTGCACCATGCCTACCTGTTCACCGGCACGCGCGGGGTCGGCAAGACCACGCTGTCGCGGATCCTGGCCAAGGCCCTGAACTGCACCGGCCCTGACGGCAACGGCGGCATCACCGCCCAGCCGTGCGGGCAGTGCAAGGCCTGCCAGGAGATCGACAGCGGCCGCTTCGTCGACTACATCGAGATGGACGCCGCGTCCAACCGCGGCGTCGACGAGATGGCGCAGCTGCTGGACAAGGCGGTCTACGCCCCGACCTCCGGGCGCTTCAAGGTCTACATGATCGACGAAGTGCACATGCTCACCAACCACGCCTTCAACGCCATGTTGAAGACGCTGGAAGAGCCGCCCGGGCACGTCAAGTTCATCCTCGCCACCACCGATCCGCAGAAGATCCCGGTCACGGTGCTGTCGCGCTGCCTGCAGTTCAACCTCAAGCAGATGCCGCCGGGGCATATCGTCTCGCACCTGGACCATATCCTGGCGCAGGAAGGCATCGGCCACGACGGCAATGCGCTGCGGCTGCTGGCGCAGGCCGCGCACGGCTCGATGCGCGATGCGCTGTCGCTGACCGACCAGGCCATCGCCTACAGCGCGGGCCAGGTCTCGGAAGACGCGGTGCGCGGCATGCTGGGCGCGATCGACCAGGGCTACCTGGTGCAGCTGCTCGATGCGCTGGCCGCCGAAGACGGCGCCGCCATGCTGGCGATTGCCGATGCCATGGCCGACCGCAGCCTGTCGTTTGCCGGCGCGCTGCAGGACCTGGGCTCGCTGCTGCACAAGGTGGCTCTGGCGCAGGCCGTGCCGGCCTCGGTGCAGGACGAATGGCCCGAAGCCGATGAGGTGCGGCGCCTGGCCGGCGTGTTCGACGCGCAGGAAGTGCAGCTGTTCTACCAGATCGCCAACCTCGGCCGCAGCGAGCTGGCGCTCGCGCCGGACGAGTACGCCGGCTTCACCATGACGCTGCTGCGCATGCTGGCGTTCCGGCCGTCGTCTGAACCCACTACGACGCAAGGGCAGGGCGGTGGTGCCGCGCCTGCGCGCCAGCGTGGTGCCGAAGCCGCGCAACCCGTTGATACCCGCCATGCGACGGCTGTGGCCAATGCCGCCGAACAGGCCAAGGCCGGTGCTGCGGCGGCACCGGTCCCTGCCCCTATGCCCGCACGGGCGGTCCAGCCCGCGGTAGTGGCCGAACTCGCTGCCGCACCTGCCGCTGTCCCTGCATCCCCTGAAGCTGCGCCGGCACGGCCGGCCGCTGGCGCCGGCAACGGGGCCATGTCGCCCGCCGCCGCCGCGCTGGCGGCCGCCCGCCAGGCTTCCGCTGCCCGTGGTGGCGGCCGCAAGGCACCGCCGCTGGCCATGGCGCCAGCGCCGGCTGCCCCGCAGCGCCCCCCGGCCCCACCC